>DASVBM010000131.1:0-3971 GCA_036375835.1 Chitinophagaceae bacterium
CCGCTGCCGGAGAAAACTGGCACCGCTTTGTGATGTACTGCGTTGAAAACAATTACGCCGGCCTCGAAAACCTCAGCCTGATCCCCGGTTGCGTAGGTGCCAGCCCCATGCAGAACATAGGCGCTTACGGCGTTGAGATAAAAGACTCGTTTCATGAACTGGAGGCGCTGCACATCCAGGATCGTCAACTGGTGCGGTTCAATGCGAAGGATTGTGAATTTGGTTACCGCGAAAGCGTGTTTAAAAGAAAATACCGCAACCAGTTCGTGATTCTGAATGTTACCTACCGGCTCCGTAAACAACCCCAGTTCATTACTTCATACGGAGCAGTAACCCAGGAACTCGAAAAAATGGGCACAAAAGATCTGAGCATCCAGGCCATAGCGCAGGCGGTAATGAATATCCGCAGCTCCAAACTTCCGGACCCGGCTAAGATCGGCAATGCGGGAAGCTTTTTTAAAAACCCAACCGTCCCGGCATCTGAACTGAACAGGTTGCAGCAACTGGAACCTTCGATACCTTTTTATAACGTAGATGATACGTATGTAAAAATTCCTGCGGGATGGCTCATCGAACAGCTGGGTTGGAAAGGTTACCGCAAAAATGACGCAGGCTGCCATGCACAGCAGGCGCTGGTACTGGTGAATTATGGCAACGCGACCGGCAAAGAAATTTTCAACCTTTCCGAAGAAATACTGAACAGTGTGAAGTCGAAGTTCGGGATCACGCTGGAGCGCGAGGTTAACATCATTTAACGGATACGGGTGCAGCATAAACCCATATATTTGGCTCTTCAAACCCAAAACAACGATCTATGAAGAGAATTTCTTTTTTAGTTGCATGCACCCTTATCTTATCCGTCACCGCAAATTCACAGGCCGCCAAATCCATTTACGCCGAACTCGGTGGCCCCGGTTTCGCATCGCTTAATTTCGATACCCGTTTTACAAAGAGTGAAAGCGGCATCGGCGGCAGAATCGGGATCGGTGGCTTTAACGTCGATGGTGAATCGGTACTTATGATCCCGATCGGCATTAATTACCTGTTGGGAAAAGATGAAAAGAACTATTTTGAAATTGGTGGCGGCGCTACCATCGTCAGCACCAAACTGATGGACGATGAACCGTACACCGGCAGCTTTGGTCACCTGAACATAGGATACCGCCTGCAACCGAAAAAAGGTGGCTTTACATTCCGTGCGGCAATCACACCCATATTCGGTAGCGGCTATTTCTGGCCTTACTGGGGTGGCGTGTCTTTCGGGTATAAATTCTAAGTCCCCTGGAATGAATTGATAAAGGCGGCCCGTAGCCGCCTTTATTATTTTGCACCATTACCGGTAACTTTCTTCGTCCTCGTCTTCCGCGCCGGAGAAGTCGGAGAAATTCATCATCCCTCCTACCAGGTCCTTGAACCGGATGGTGCCTTCTATTATTTTCTTACTGATCAGCGAATAGGCCGACAAACCATGCAGTACAAACTCCATCAGCAAGGCAGCCTCCTGCTCGCTTGTTTTCGGGAAGAATTTTTTTACAAAACCAAACAGCCCTTCCACGCGGTAGAGCGCCTGCACCTTTTCCGTGTCTTTCATGTTCACCATCAGGTCCAGGTGATTACCGGCATCGAACCAGGCAGTAATAGCCTTATAAGGATTTGTTTCCGTGCGGTCCTGTTGTGAAGCTTTACCCGTGGAAGTTTTTTTCCTTGACTGCTCCGGGTCAGGGAAATACTCCAGGAACTGAGAACGGATGGAACGGTCCAGCAGGTTCACCGCCACCTGGTAAGGCCCCTCCTGTTCGCCTTCGTACACCAGTTCAATTTTACCGGTAATAGCGGGAATCACACCCACGAGGTCACTGATCCAGACCTGTGTTTTCTTTTCTTCGAAAATAATCGCTCTTCTTTCGGCACTGCTGATCGCGTTCTCATAAGCCGCGATCGTGAGCCGCGCGCTCACACCACTTTTCTTGTCGACGTATTCATTGTTCCGGGCTTCGAAGGCTACGTTTTCGAGCAGCCTTTTCACCAGCCTGCTGATCGAGACGCGTTGTTGCTGCTCTTCCGGCACCTCCGCCTCCTGTTCCGTGATGGCCAGTGAAGTGTCTATATCCTTTGGATAATGCGTCAGTATCTGGCTGCCTATCCGGTCCTTCAATGGCGTAACGATACTGCCGCGGTTGGTATAGTCTTCCGGGTTGGCGGTAAAGACAAACAGGATATCCAGCGGCATGCGCAGTCTGAAGCCCCGGATCTGGATATCACCCTCCTCCAGGATATTGAATAAAGCCACTTGTATACGCGCCTGCAGATCGGGTATTTCGTTGATCACGAAAATACCGCGGTTACTGCGCGGGATGATGCCATAATGAATAACCCGCTCGTCGGCGAAGCTCAGTCTCAGGTTCGCTGCCTTGATGGGATCGATATCACCAATCAGGTCAGCCACGCTCACATCCGGCGTGGCCAGTTTCTCACCATAACGCTCACTGCGATGCAGCCATTGGATGGGTGTTTCATCGGCATGTTCCGCCAGCTGGTCCTTGCCGAACTTGCTGAGCGGATTGAAAGGATCGTCGTTCACCTCGCTTCCTGCAATCACCGGGATATATTCATCCAGTAAAGCGGTCATCTGCCTTGCCATTCTTGTTTTTGCCTGGCCGCGCAGACCAAGAAAAAGAATGTTGTGCCGGCTCAGCAGGGCACGTTCTGTATCGGGGATCACGGTATCCTCATACCCGATAATTCCGGGAAACGCATTTTCACCTTTCTGTAGTTTGCCGATCAGGTTCCTGCGGATCTCGTCTTTGATTCCTGCACTGCGGTAGCCCGATTGTTTCAGCTCGCCGAGTGTTTTAATATGCTGTATGTTCATTGGTTATTCAGGTTTATCGGCCCCGGCACCGGGAGCAAAAATCTCCTCAATATACGGTCCGGCGCTTCCCGCTCTCAAAATCTTTGAAAACAAAGCTTCCCAGCTTGTCCAGGCTGGCGAAGAAGGCCTTGCCATTATTCATTTCAGTGAACTCCTGCACAAAACGTTGCAGGTATGGATCGGAAGCGATCATGAAAGTGGTGATAGGTATCTTCAGCTTCTTACACTGCGCGGCAAGGTTGATGCAGCGGTTCACTACCTTCCGGTCGAGACCAAAACTGTTCTTATAATACCTGCCGCCGATTTTCAGGCAGGTGGGCTTGCCGTCGGTGATCATGAAGATCTGCTTATTCGGATTTTTCCTGCGGCGGAGTATATCCATCGCCAGTTCCAGACCCGCTACGGTATTGGTATGATAAGGCCCTACCTGGAGGTAAGGAAGATCTTTGATCTCAATTTGCCAGGCGTCATTGCCGAACACAACGATATCGAGGGTATCTCTCGGGTATTTCGTGGTGATCAATTCGCTGAGCGCCATCGCCACTTTCTTCGCGGGTGTGATGCGGTCTTCCCCATACAGGATCATCGAATGCGAGATATCGATCATCAACACGGTGGAGGTCTGCGTCTTGAAGTCTGTCTCGCGGATCTGCAGGTCGTCTTCACGCATGGTGAAAGCGTCGATACCATGATTTACCTGCGCGTTCCGGATGCTCTCGGTAAAATCGATCTGCTCCAGCATATCGCCGAACTGGAATGGACGCGTACCGGGGTTGATCTCATCACCCTGGCCGGGAAGAAAGGTCTGGTGGTTGCCCTGCTTTGTCTTCTTCAGCTTGCCGAAAATCTCTTCAAGACTGCGCTTCCGAATGGTTTGTTCGCTTTTTCCGGTGACGGATAGATTGCCGTTCACCGGGTTCTCGTCAAGGTAACCGTTCTGTTTCAGGTCGTCGATAAAATCGCCCATGCCATACTCATCGTCGGTAAAGCCATACTGCCTGTCCAGTTCATTCATCCACTGCAGGGCCTCTGCGGCATCACCGCTGGTGTAAGTGAGTAGCTGCATGAAAACGTCGAGCATCTGTTCGAACCTCGACTT
>DASVBM010000450.1:0-2446 GCA_036375835.1 Chitinophagaceae bacterium
GAAGGGTAATGACCGAATCAGCATTTATCCCAACCCGGTTTCCAGCGGTTTCGTGAATGTTTCTTTTGAGAAAGTAACACCCGGCTTATACACTATCGAACTGACCGATGCCAGCGGCAGGAAGGTGATTAACCAGGTTGCCGAGATCACCGGCGTTCAACAGCAGAGACTCACACTGCCTAAGTCATCAGCTGCCGGCATGTACATGATCCGTGTACTGAATGCAGACGGCAGATCGGTGTTCTATGAAAAGATTGTGGTTCAGTAAGTATAATTCTGAATAAGAATGATTGATCCCGCCATCTTTATGGCGGGATTTTTTTACCCCAATGCCCGGCTCTTTCCGGGGCCTACTGCCGCTTCGGATCCGGGACCTTAATTTTAAGGGGTTTTCTGCTGTTATCCCGATGCCGGGTATTGTTTTTGCTTCTTTCGGTCAACCGCAGCATCTATGGAGCAAATGCTTGAGCAGGTGAAAATATTCGCCACCAACGCCCACCACGGACAGGTACGCAAATTTGCCGATGAACCGTTTGTTAGCCATCCCATTCGGGTTATGCAAACCTGTTCAAACTACACAGCCGACCTAAGTATTCTTTCGGCGGCCCTGTTGCACGATGTGATTGAGGATACCGCGATTACCCGCCGCGAGATCTATGACTTTCTTTCCGGGTTGATGCCCGCACACCTGGCTCAGCGAACGGTGCACCTGGTGGAACAGCTGACCGATGTATACATCAAATCGAAATTCCCGCATTGGAACAGGCGCAAAAGAAAGAAAGCGGAAATACAGCGGTTGTCAGGGATTTCCGCCGATGCGCAGACCATCAAATATGCGGATATCATCGATAACTGCGCCGCCATCATCCATCACGACCAGGAATTCGCTGATCGCTTCCTTGGTGAGTGCCGCGACCTGCTGAAGAAGATCAACCAGGGAAATTCGGTTCTGTACATGCGGGCGAAAGAGGTGGTCCACGGCGGTATTTCGGAATTGAAACTGATGCAGCAGAAAATGGATTAGTCCAGCCGCAGGACGACCGAACTGCCTTCTACCGAAACCCGGTAGGTTGTTATGTTCTCTGCGGCAGGACCCGATTTTACTTCGCCTGTCTTCACATCGAACTGCGATCCATGCCAGGGACATTGCACCGTTCCGCAGATCATCATGCCGCCGGCCAGGGAGCCGCCGCGATGGGTACAACGATCGTCAAATGCAACGTATCCTTCTTCGGTGCGGGCAAGAACAATCCTTTTACCATTAATATGCAGCAACTTCATCTGGTTGGGCTCCAGTTCACCTGCCGCTGCAACTTTCAGCGGACCAGATTGGTGCCGCAAATAAGATTCTTTCCATCTTCCCTTGTTTGCGTAACGGGGATCTACGCCTATCTGGTTGCGGTATACCAGGGTACCCCCCATCCAGCCTGCAATGGATAGCAGGATCACCCCGGCTGCTTCCAGTCCGATAACAAGGCCCCGCGACATGTATTCATCGTCGCGTATAACCCAGGCTATAAAAAATAACACGAGGTGGGTGATGTTAATGAGTGCATGCACGGTACCGCGTTTGCGGGCGGAGCTATCCGGCGGAATCACCGCGAAATAATCGATCGCTCCCGGTATACCCGCAAGCAGGCCGGTAGCAACTCCGGCAATCTCCAGATAACCGGCAATGGCCCAGAACTCCACAGCTTTAGATGCAATGAACAGGTGCAATAAATCGAAAGCCAGGGTACCTGTGAGGAAGGCTACGGGGAATGCGATTAGCATCGGGTGAAGCGGATGGCTCCTGATACTGGCCTTGCTGCGCATAAAGATCGTTTGATTCACAGCCACAAAAACTGCACCGCCGGTGAAAGCACCGCGGGAGACCGGCTGGCTGCATAGTCGCTGAAGACCCGGCGGGTAAGGTTTGTACCCTTTGTACCGGATCTACCACTAAAAAGGGCAGGGGCGGGGAGAAATACCAAAATATAATTGGTAATTTGTACTGGTTACAGCCGTTTCCCTATGGACGACATCATCTACTATTTCTACCAGAACGGTTTTTATGTTGTCGCTGCCCTGGCGGTGGTGAAAATGATCATTATCTTCCTTTATAAAGGGCTGGATTTCGGCTACATGTTCGAAAATTTCCTGATCATCTACAGCGACACCGGCATTGGCGCCACGCCTCAACGGGTACGATTCAGGCGGATTCACAATATTGCAACAGCTGTTTTTTACCTGGCACTGGTGATCTGGCTGGCAATAGTGGGGGTAGTGCACCTCGCCCGGTAAACAAGGCTTATCCGATTATTGTCTAAATTTGTAGTTCGCTGGCATCACCAGTGCAACAAGTAACATTCACTTTCTAAAAGAATTCCAGATGGAAACATTAGCTGCTTCCAAAGTACGCGAGCAAACTGCACAGGATTTTCTTCCCCTTGAAGGCACTGATTAC
>DASVBM010000372.1:0-4173 GCA_036375835.1 Chitinophagaceae bacterium
AGCAGGCAGTGCAACAGTGGATCTGCCGGCCTTATCGCCGAAGATCAATTTCTATCCCCATCGTAATCATTCGTTCTTCCGTATGGTAGTGGTGTTGGGACTGATGCCCGGCATCTATTTCACCAAAAACGGTTTTGCGGCTGCGATGCAACCGAAAGATTACCCGCGGGTGCAGATACAAACGGACTGGTATTTTGTAAACAAGGGCTGCCCTGCGCAGCGGGTGGAGTTGCAACTGCCATCGCTGCCACCCGGCGACCATGCGTTGATATTGTCCGCAGGACTTTGCTTCGGATCGGTACAGGAGGGCGGAGTGATGACGCAGGAAAAGTATTCGGGGGTGGCGAAGGTGTTGGCGGTGGGATGAGAACAATTAGTGAATTTGATAATTTGGCAATTCGGCAATGAAGGGAAGGAGAATGCGGCAATTTGTCCATTCGATAATTTGGCAATGGACGTTGATTTTTTGTTTTCTACCATTCCAAAGTGGTAGGTATTGGCGTGTTTTCGGATTTTCCAAGACAGATATCTGTTTTCAAGGGAACCTGATCTGATAGTTCGCCTAACACATCTTTTATATCAGACCATTATTATAACAGATATCTGCTTTCTGACGTTATCGAATCGCCGAATTAGATTCCTGCTTTACCTAAGATTACCAGCATAAAAAAATCAGGAGATCCATTATTACCTCAACGGGTACCTATGATGATCGTGTCCACCCATTATCGAATCGCCGAATTGCCGAATCGCCGAATTCTAAAAGCCGTTAACAATCGCCGCCGGCCGCGTTGCCATCATTCCGCTCATCCGAAAAAAGGAGCGCAGGACATGGAAAGGATAGAGATTTACGACACATTTCGTAAATCATCAAACCTACACCATGAACCGTATTTGTACACTGATCGTTTTTGTCCTGGGCTGCATGGCCCTGCAGCCTGCTTCCGCCGCGGCGGCCCAATACCGCATCTCCGGCTCGGTAACCGACAGCGCCGATGCCAGGCTGGCCTACGCAACGGTAATGCTGTACCGCCAGGGGCAGATGGAGCAGCCGGTAAAGTCCACATTCACCAACGAGAAAGGCATTTTTGATTTGCCGGCAGACACCGGCGCCTATACCCTTGTGGTGATCCACACCGGCTTCGCCGAAGCAAAGCAGGATCTGAAGCTACTGGATGGCGACCTCAGGCTGGGTACCATCCGGCTGACGCCCTCGCGCGCTAAACTGGAGGAAGTGGTTGTTACCTCGAGAAAGCCGCTGATTGAACAGTCGGCCGACAAGATCGTATACAACGTGGAGAGCGACCCCGCTTCTAAAACGGAAACGGCGCTGGACATACTCCGCAAAACACCGTTCGTAACCGTGGATGGCGAAGACAATATCCAGGTAAACGGCCAGTCGAACTTCAAGGTGTTGTTGAACGGCAAGGAAACCGCGATGTTCGCGCAGAACGTAAAAGAAGCGCTGAAGGGTTTCGCGGGGGCACTCATCGTAAAGATCGAGGTCATCACCTCACCCGGCGCGAAGTACGACGGAGAAGGCATAGGGGGTATCATCAATATTATTACACGTAAGAAACTGAAAGGCTACAGTGGATCGATTTCTACCTATACCATGAGCAACGGGTTTTCAAACCTGAACACGAACCTGAGCGCCAAGATCGGCCGGTTTGGGTTTACCGCCCATTATGGAGGCGGGGGTAACTTCAACCTGAAAGGAACAACCTCGGCGGTCACCACGCCCACCGTTCCTTCCGCCTTTACACGCCGGCAAATAGATGGCCGTCGTAAAATGAGTAACTTCTGGAACTTCGGGAATGCCGAGCTCAGTATCGAGCTCGATTCGCTGAACACGGTGAGCATTTACGGCAACGTGAGCGGAGGCTGGAACGAACTCGATTTCGACCAGTCGATACTCACTACCTTCCATTCGGCACCGGCTTCCACCAGTGCTTTCCGGATGAAGATGCGCAACGAGTTCCCGACTACCAGCCTGGGTGCAGATTATATCCGGAAGTTCAAAACGCCGGAAAAAGAATTCTCCCTGCGGCTGAATACCGAATTCGGTAATGCAAACCAGCTCAGCAATAGTTTCCAGGACAATCCCTCGTCAGACAGGTTCATCGTCAACAGGAGCATCGCAGAAAACCTGCAATACACCGTGCAGGCGGATTATACCCTGCCTTTTAAAAAGAACCGTAAACTGGAAACAGGGCTGAAAGGGATCCTGCGCCGCGCCAGCTCTGATTTCAGAAGCCATATCAAATACGACGCGGGCGAGGACTTTAAAGTGAACCCGGCAAACTCCGACTATTTCAGCTACCAGCAGGATGTTTACAGTGCCTATGCGAGCTATAGCTGGAAAATGGGCAATACCACTTTCCGCGCCGGCGGCCGGGCGGAACATACGGTTGTGAACGGCGATTTCTCGTCTTCTTCCACCCGGGTAAAACAGGAGTACACGACTTTTCTTCCCAACCTTCAGGCGAGCTTTAAACTCTCCGGCACTACCACGATGGTGATGAATTACAATAAGCGGTTACAAAGGCCTTATATCTGGAACCTGAATCCTTTCGTGAACAACAACGATTCGCTGTTCATCAGTTACGGTAACCCGCAGCTGGCGCCGCAAACGATTCACACCGTATCGGCGCAGGGAAGGATGAACAGCGGAGGAAATTTCCTCAGCCTCATGTTATCGGCCAGTTACAGTGGCGACATGATCGTTCAGTATGCCCGTTTCAATCCTTCAACAGGGGTTACCGCAACTACCAGCGAGAACCTCGGTAAAGAGTTACAGTTTAGCCTGAATGTGAACGCAACGCTGAAGCTCACGCCAAAGTGGAAGCTTTTTATGAATGGAAACCTGCGCCGCAGCCGCGTGAAAAACCAGGCATTGCCGGAACAGGTGAACAGCGGATTCGGTGGCAACGCAAACATGAACACCCAGTACAGCATCAACAAACGGTTTAACCTGAGTGGCTATGGCGGTTTCTGGCAGGCCCCGGTGAGTATACAGTTCCGCTACCCGCTCAATATCTGGTACGGTGTGAATGTGGGCTATAAGATGTTCTCGGAAAAACTAAACGTTTCGCTGGGTGCGGCGGCGTTCCTGCAGAAGGAAAGATCCTTTACCACGGTGATTAAGGACCCGAACTTCAGTTCGGTCAGCAGTAACCGGTTCCCGTTCCGCTCGGTGGCCGTTTCGGTGAGCTGGAATTTCGGAAAGCTTACGGAGAACGTGTCGAAGAAAAAAGGCGTGTCGAATGACGACCTGGTGGGAGGGGGCGGCAACAGCCGGTAACCGCGATTTCAAAGAAGTCCGGGCTTACCCGGGCTTCTTTCCATTCCGGTACCACCTCAACGGACGGAGGTAAGCCGCGCCTTTATTCGTCATGAAACGGGTAGGCACCTGCGTCCAGTTGTTGCCCCTGCGTTTCCATACCATGAAATGCAGGTGCGGGGTAGTGGTGTAACCGGTGTTGCCGCTGTAGCCGATCAGCTGCCCGGCTTTCACCGTGTCACCGAGGTTCACCACCGCGCCGTTCTTCCGGAGATGCCAGTAACCGGCATTGGTACTATCGCTATGCGCAATGACGATATAGTTTGCGAACTGCCGGAATTTACGGTTCCATCCGCCTTTATCGTTTTGTTCCTGTAATCGTATCACGACGCCGCCGCGGGCCGCAAGTACGGGTGTGCCGCGTTTCATTTTAAAGTCGAGCGCCGCGCGGTTGCGGTGCGAGAACCTGCTGAAATAACCTTGTAATACCAGGTGAGACGAACCTTCGGCGTAAGGCAACCGGTACACCCAACTGGTATCTTCGGTGAGTACGCCGCGCTGCAGCTGCCGCGCCTGCTCGCGACGGGGATCTTTACCGGCTGAACAGGAGAGCAGCAACACATACACCAGGCTGACAAGGCAAAGCTGTTTCATTTAATTCCCCGAAGAATCTGCTTTAGCGGGCTGTGCAGGCTGCACTTCCGGGGTATTGTTGCCGGCAGGCTTAGGGGCGGAGTTCAGTGGTTTGCCCACCTCGATATCGCAGCGATGCCCCGGCTCTCCATGCGGCGGATTCATACCCGGCGGAGTCACGATTTTCTGTGTGGTAGTGGTAACCGTAGTGCCGGTTGCGGTAGTGGCCGTGGCGGCAGGCTTCGGTTTGCTGTTGA
>DASVBM010000378.1:0-2381 GCA_036375835.1 Chitinophagaceae bacterium
GTAAGTGAAGGGTAACTGATCGGTGGCCGAACGGTGAACGAAGTGAAACCATGGTATGACGCCGGGGCATTATTGGGGTGGTCCTGGCAAATAAATTATATTAAAAAGGGGGCTTTTTTAATTCAATACTCCCGGAGTTCAACCTCAACCTTGCCTCCGGTGATCCGGACGATATAAATCCGGTTATAAACAGTTTCATCCAGGTCCTTATACGAGTTGGTTCCGGTGAGCAGGTTAAGCAGTGCCGGAATGGAGTTCGAATGCCCGGCAACCACCACTGTCTGCCCGCCCAATTGCTTCAGACCTTCAGCCAGCTGCTCCTGTTTTCCGGGATCGTAAAAACGGATCTGCAATCCCAGTTTCGAGGCCAGTGGCTGCACCGTACTGCGCGTGCGAACGTATTGGGTGGAGAAGATCACATCCGGCCTGAACTCCTGCAATACGGCCGGCAACCGCTCCGCCCGCAGCTTTCCCTCTTCGGAGAGTGGCGGGTCTGACTGCATCATTTGCCCGCCGGCGGCGGTGGTATCTTTCTCCGCATGACGAAGCAGGATAATGGTTGTGGTTTGCTGCTGGGCGAAAACACTAACGCTGAATGCAACAAACACCAAAAACAGGATGCTGTGGACGTGCCTTTTCATATCCTAAAGCTAACAAAATGGAATCAGTAAGGATTGTTGCAGCCGCCGGAATTTTATATTTTCGGATGCACAAACTACTGCTATGCCACAAAAAGACAAGCGTATTGACGAATACATCAAAAAGGCGCAACCATTCGCGCAACCGATCATGCGTCACCTCAGGGAACTCATCCATGAAGCGGTTCCGGAAGTAACCGAGACCATCAAATGGGGAATGCCGTATTTTGATTACAAAGGCCTGCTTTGTTCGTTCGCTTCATTTAAACAACACGCGGTGTTTGGTTTCTGGAAAGGACCGCTGATCAGCGATCCGAAAGGATACCTCCAGGAGCGCTCGGCAAAAGGGGGCGAGGCGATGGGGCACCTGGGAAGGATTACTTCGCTCAGTGATCTGCCTCCCGACAAAGTGCTGATCGGTTTTATACGCCAGGCAAAAAAGCTCAACGACGAAGGAGCGAAGGTGCCGGATGCCGCTAAAAAAATAAAACCGGTGGTACCGGTCCCGGATTATTTTACCAACGCGCTGAAACGGAACCGTAAGGCAAAATCAGCCTTCGACACTTTCAGTCCTTCGCACCAGCGCGAATACGTGGAATGGATAACCGAAGCAAAAACAGAAGCCACCCGCGAAAAGCGGCTGGACCAGGCCCTCGAAATGCTTTGCGAGGGAAAGAAACGAAACTGGAAGTATGAGCAAAAGCTGAAATAACCATCCAAACAATTGCGCTGATAAAAAAAGGATCACCTGTTCGTGATCCTTTTTCATTTTATAAGAAAACAAGGTATTAAATGTCTATCGCTTCGCCATAAGCCGCAGCGGTTGCTTCTTTCAGCGCTTCGCTCATAGTGGGGTGGGGGTGCACCGCGTTCAGTATCTCGTGCGCAGTGGTCTCGAGCTTCCTCGCCACCACAGCTTCCGCGATCATTTCCGTTACGTTATTGCCAATCATATGGCAGCCGAGAAACTCGCCGTACCTGGCGTCGTAGATCACCTTTACAAAACCTTCGGTAGCACCTGCGGCGCTGGCCTTACCGGAAGCCATGAAGGGGAACTTTCCAACCTTGATTTCATAGCCCGCATCCTTCGCCGCCTTCTCGGTCATACCAACGCTGGCGATTTCAGGTGAACAGTAGGTACAGCCGGGAATGTTTCCGAAATCCATCGGCTCGGGCAGGTGTTTGAATTTTTTCTCATTGTAAGCGATGTGCTCCGCGGCCAGGATACCTTCTTTCGAAGCTTTATGAGCCAGTGCATGGTTAGGAACACAGTCACCGATCGCGTAAATGCCCGGCACGCTGGTCTGGCAGTATTTATCGATGGTGATCTTTCCTTTTTCGGTTTTGATTCCCATTTGTTCCAGGCCCAGGTCTTCAATGTTCGCCACCACACCAACTGCACTCAATACCACTTCCGCTTCAAGGGTGACCATGCTGCCATCCTGCTTTTTCACGGTTGCCTTCACACCATTACCGGACTGTTCCACTTTTTCAACCGAGGCATTGGTCATGATCTCGATGCCTTGTTTTTTATATTGCTTTTCCAGTTCTTTCGAGATGTCTTCGTCTTCTACCGGCACTGCCCTCGGCATAAACTCAACGATCGTAACCTTCGTGCCGAGGCTGTTGTAGAAATACGCGAATTCCACACCTATTGCACCGCTTCCTACCACGATCATGCTTTTGGGCTGGCTGCTGAGCGACATCGCTTCCCGGTATCCGATGATCATCTTTCCGTCGATC
>DASVBM010000398.1:0-6784 GCA_036375835.1 Chitinophagaceae bacterium
TCAACAACCGATGCCTAACCCTGTTTCTTCCCGGTTACTTCGTAAATGCTCAGGGGTTGAGACTTCCCTTTCACGCGCATCGGTTCCCAGGCCTTGAATTCTACCAGGCCTTTCAGTTTTTCATACACTGACTCGCTCACCAGGATCGAGTTCGGCTTTTCCCTGGTGAGTGATTCGATCCGTTTGGCGGTATTCACGTGATCGCCCGTTACACAGAACTCGATCTTCTCGTCAGACCCGAGTGTTCCGGTGATCACTTCGCCGGCGTTGATGCCGATACCGATCTGCATCGTCTTGCCGGTATGCGCCATACAGATCTCGTTTACCTCATCCAGCCTTTTCATCATTTCAATGGCACAGAACACCGCGTTACGTTCGTATTGCGGGAAGGAAAACGGCTGCCCGAAAATTGCGAAGATCTCGTCTCCAACATACTGCACCACTACACCGCTGTAGGTTTTGATCACATCAGACATGATGGTGTAGAAAGTATTCAGGATCGCCACGGCGTGCGCCGGCGGAAGCCCTTCCACCATCGAGGTATAGCTACGGATATCGCAGAATAAGATCGCGCAATACTTCAGTTCCGCGTCGTTGTATGCTGAGTTGTTGCCGTGCAGTTGCTGGCTGATCACTTCCGGCGGTACAAAACGGGAAAATAGTTTCAGGATCTTGTCTTTCTGTTCAATTCTTTGCTGCAGGTCCTGGAGCAACCCGGCGTTCAGCTGTTGCAGCTGCTGTTGCTGTTTCTTCAGTTCGATGTGCACCACGATCTGTCTTGCCAGCGTTTCCAGGCATTCCTCCTGTTCTTCGGTCAGCGTCTTTGGCTCGCGCGCCATCACGCAGAGCGTTCCCAGCTTCAGGCCATCGCTGGTTACCAGAGGCAGGCCCGCGTAAAAACGGATATTCGGGTAACCGGTCACCAGGGGGTGGTCCCTGAACCGCTCGTCGAGCAAGGTGTCGGGCACCTCCATCATCACGTCACCGTTCATGGTATAGGAGCAGAAAAATTCCCGCGGCGCTTCCGAGTCGTGCCAGCCTACCCGGCTGCGGAACAAGAGACGGTTGTGTTCGATAAAACTAACCAGTGCGATCGGCACCTCGCATACATACGCGGCAACACGCGCGATCCTGTCATAGTCAGGATCGGTGGTGGTATCGGAAACCTTCAGTTCAAATAATGAACTGAGCATTTGCTTTTCCCGCCTTAGTTCTTCAAAAATCGGAATCCCCGGGTTCATGATATTTCAGCAGCTGGCTGCCGAACGAGTAAAACAAATTAAAAGCCATGTTTTTGCGGCGATCCCCGGCTTTTACCTTCCCCGAAAATTAACATACTGGTATATACCCGTTTTTTTATTTTCGGCTGATGCCTAAACAACTGTACCTCCTTATTTTACCATTATTCTGTTACCTGAGCGGCTCCGGACAGTATATCCGGGGAACCGTAACAGACTCCACCGGTAAGCCACTGGCTTTTGCAACCATCAAGATCGGGAACACCCGGCAGGGACTGATAGCAGACCTGAAAGGAAACTTCGCGATCAGGAAGACGCCCGGACTCAGTTACCTCCTCATTGGCCACCTGGGCTACAAGACTAAAAAAGTGGAAGTGTCGGAGTTTACCGAATCGACGCCGCTGGTAATCCAGCTGGTGGCAGCGCCCTCCAACCTCGAAGAAGTAGTGGTGAAGAGTACCGCTTCTAAAGTCACGCGCATTCTGAGTACCGCAATCGCGAACCGGAACAGGAACAACCCGGAAAAATATGACTGGTACCGCTGCAATATCTATTACAAAACGATCCTGACGGTGGTTCCGGACTCAACACTTGCGGATACCTCCAGCATCAGGCGGTCTATCAACGAATACTCGGCAGACAAGCACGCCTTCATTACCGAGACATTCAGCAGGCGAACCTGGGAAAGACCGCAGAAACTACAGGAGGAAGTACTGGGTACACGGATTTCCGGCTTTAAAAAAGCCTGGTTCAGTTCGCTGGTAACAGATGTGCTTCCCTTTCACGCCTATACCGATTTCCTGAACCTGAACGGCAAGGATTATCCAAACCCGCTCAGCAACGGCTTCAACCAGCGCTTCCGTTTCAGGCTCGAAGATGAGATCCTCCAGGGAAGCGATACGATCTGGCATATCAGCTTTGTGCCGCGCCGCGATGAAGGAATGCTTACCGGAAGCATCTTCATCAGCTCGAACGGATTTGCCATCACCAATCTTACCGCCAGTCATTATGACCCCGCCATCAAACGGGTAGTGGGCATCGAACAGCAATACGCGCTGGAGCAGGACCGCTGGTTCCCCGAGCAACTGAATTACTTCATCACCTGGAAGAACATCATGAACAGTCCGGTGGAAGTAAACCTCAACGGCCATTCGGTGATCGATTCGGTGAGCTTTAATAAAGATGAACGGTTCCGGTTCGACAAGGCGCATACCGCGAAGCTTGTTCCCGGTGCGGATGAACTGAGCGATACCGCCTGGTCAGCCTTAAGGCCTATCGCACTCGATTCAAAGGAAAGGCGCACCTACGTCTACGTCGACAGCATAGGTGAAAAAGCGAAGCTGGATAAACTGCCTTCGCTGGTGGCCAACCTTTCCGAAGGCTTCCTGCCCTGGGGAAAAGTGGACATAGACCTGCAGCGGATTTACAGCTATAACCGCTACGAGCAGCACCGCATCGGCTTCGGCCTGCGCACCAGCGATCGCATATCAAAACGGTTTAAAGCGGGGGCCTGGTTCGGTTACGGCACCGGCGACAAAAACCTCAAGTACGGTGGCTGGGCCGAATACTACGCAGACCGTTACAAAGAATTCAGCTTCCGGTTTAATTACCGGCATGACCTCCAGGATCCCGGGAGACTGCAGATAAACCCTGAACTCGACCGGAATTTCCTCAGGAAGTTCCTGCTGGGGAGAGTGGATAAGATAACCGCGTATACGTTTGAAATAAATAAGCGGCTCGGCTACTGGCAAACCGGTATCGCGCTGAACTTCGAACAGATCAGGCCGCAGTACAACTATGAACTGGTTCATGGCGGCAAGACCACCACCGGCTTCGATGCCCGTGAAGTGATCCTGAGCCTTCGCTATGCCTATGCCGAAAGAATGACGCCGATGCTGGGCCGGTACTTTTCCACCGGCTCAAAGTTCCCCGTGTTCTACAGCAGGATCCGCTTTGGTGAAATTGACCAGCGCAACCAGTACATCCATGCGGTGGCCGCGGTGAAATGGCAGAAACACATCAACCGGTTTGGCAACGAACAGTTCCTGCTGATGGCCGGAGCTGCTTTCAGCGACCAGCCCCTGCCCCTGAGTAAACTTTTCGCCGGAAACGGATTCCAGCTGGAAAACAATGCGCTTTATGTATTTGGAGGCATGCAAACCATGTTGCCTTACCAGTATTATTCAGACCGGTTTGTAAACTTTTACTGGAAACACGAATTTGATTTCAGGTTTTACAAACTGAACATCACCCGCGGGCTCAGCAGCGCGCCTTCGCCGGGAATTGGGTATAACGTTCTCTGGGGTGAGCTCAGCAACAAGGATGCGCACCGGAATGTCAGTTTCTCGGTTCCCGATCCCGCATACCATGAAGTGGGATTGGTGCTGAACCGTTTACTGAGGCTGAAATTCATGGGGCTTTATCACCTGAACTTCAACCTCGGTTATTTCTATCACCTTTCAGGCCCGTTTGACCACCAGCGCAACGGAAGATTCGTGTTTGGTCTTGGCGTTGATCTGTAGTTGAGGAATTATCTCAGCAGTTTTCGCCCGATACCTGCCAGGTATAACAACACAGCGGGCTATCTGCCATTATGCGGGTGAAAACACGGCTATATACCGTCACATTTGCCTCTGATGAATGCCGTATTGCTTATGGATCGGTTTTTGAACAGTTATAATGAATCTATATTCAAAAAACGCCTTATGAAGTTATTTTCGAGAGCCGACATGATTTATCAGGATTACGACTGGACCACTACGGAAGATGCATCAAAACTTAATGGAGACCCGGACCGCAACCTCTTCACCTCAACGGAAGGAAATGAAGTGCTGTACATGGTTAATTACCTGATGGAGGAAACAGGGCTCACCGCAGTGGAAGACGGGCAGGCGATCGAAAAGCTGATTCATGATAAACTTCCGCTGGGCAAGCAGAGCCAGGTAACGGCAAAGCGATGGCTCCAGGAAAAGCTGGAAGCGATACCGAATGTAAGAGGCTGATCAGCCTCTTTTTTTTTGTGTAAAACAGAGAATTCCCGCATCATCTGTGCAGACCGCTGCGCTCCACGATTTTTTGGCACGGCATTTTGATCCTGTAAAGTGGACTACAACAGCGGACAAAAAAAAATTAAATTGTATGCTTACGGCTTTGTTTTTACTGGCAGTGTTGATTGGAGCGATAAGGGAGATGAAACCGATCAGGGTATTTGTCACAGGAGAACGGATAAGGAAATCACACGGCAAACGGGCTTCGCTGATCGCGGTAGATAAAATAAAGCCTTAAGGGTTGGCAAAGGAGTGAAAGATTAATGTTCGGGTGACTTTTAAAAGTCACCCTTTTTTATTGCCCCGGCGTGCTGGCATAATACTCGTAACAGATTTAAAAAAAGTCATGGAAAGCAAAAACGATAACCGCTTCGAAAGCAGCAATAAGCCAAGGGGCAGTGAAAGCAAGCCTGCGCCGCCTACCTCGAGCAGTGCGGAAAACAAAAGTGTGTACGAACAGCCACCTATCGAGAAGGCAACCAGCGATGGAAAGGCGGAAAAAATGGACAGGGATTGTCAGGAAGACAGGAAACATACTCCCTAGCGCTGGCCTGGAAATTGAAAAACAGTAATAAACAGATATTATGAAACCAGTACTTAA
Source organism: Chitinophagaceae bacterium (assembly GCA_036375835.1). GTDB lineage: Bacteria > Bacteroidota > Bacteroidia > Chitinophagales > Chitinophagaceae > JAEZDC01. The sequence continues at coordinate 4,887 of DASVBM010000398.1, forward strand.
TTATGTAAGAACGATATTCGCTCTGATGGTGCTGACTGTGGTACAGATGTCAACCTACGGTCAGACAACCGGCGGTGAAGGAAGCACCAGCACAACGGAAGTAGAAATTACCGCCGATACCGGGAATTGGTTCACCAATAACTGGATCTGGGTTGTTGGGGTCATCGTATTCATTATCCTGTTGTTTGCCCTCATCGGCAGTGGCGGAAGCAGCCGCAGGACCACGGTTATACGGGAAGACGCCGGTACCGGAAGGGTAACGAGAACAACTACCGTGGACGACGATGTATAACAGGCGCAACTACAAATTTGCATTAAAAAAGCCCCGTTAAACGGGGCTTTTGCTTTATCGGTTGTGTTCCTTCCGGAGGCGCTCTACCATGTTATCCGGTGCGGAAATCAGGTCACTTTCTTCGTAGTTACTGCCGGTACCGATAATGTCTATTGGTTCACCCGGCTTGAGTTTATCCCTGTTTTTCCTGGTCACCCTGGAAATTTCCCTGCTGGCGGAGTTGCCATGATCATTATGGCTGCGGTCTCCTACTTTCTTCTCTGTATACATATCCGCTTTTTCAATATCGGTACAAGCATTACACCATGGTGCCGTTTGTTTGCTAAGAGAATCCTAAAGGCACAGCCGCTAACACGCAGCCGGGCAACAATAAACACGAAAGTTCACAACAGCCGGAACAAACGATTCATTGCTTCGTGAGGCAGGCAGGAAATGTGAAAAACAATCCGGTGTTAATCTGCATCATTAGCCGCTTCCATGGCACGCGGTTTTCGGCCCTTTGTGATGAATGTATAACAGGCAGCAAATCCCGCCTGATTCAATAACTAAAAAACAGCGATATGCCAGGAAAAGACCAGGAATACCAGTACCAGCGGCACCAGCCCGATTCGAACATTGCTTCGAAACAGCAATCGGGAAATGTAAGTGGTGACGGCGCAAAGGAATCGCTTCCGCAACAGCAGATCATGCAGAAAGAAAACATGAAGAATAAAGGATCGAACAAGTTCCGGCGCGATGGCAAGACCGGTACTGAGCAGGGAGCGAAAAAATAGTAACTAAATTGCCGTATGGCAAAACGCAGCGCAGGAATACTGGCCTACCGGGTGCAGCAGCAAAATTTACAGGTACTGCTGGTACATCCCGGTGGGCCTTTTTATGCCAGGAAAGACGCGGGTTCCTGGAGTATCCCGAAAGGCGAGTTCACCGAAACGGAAAACCCGCTTGCCGTAGCGATACGCGAATTTGAAGAGGAAACAGGTAACCGGATCCACAGCGATGAATTTATCCCCTTGCAGCCGGTGCGCAATAAATCCGGTAAGGAGATCAGCGCCTGGGCAGCAGAAGCCGATTTCGAAAAATGCTTTATCCGTTCCAATACTTTTGAATTGGAGTGGCCGCCCAACAGCGGGAAGATGCAGGAATTTCCGGAGGTGGACCGCGCAGAATGGTTTCCGCTGGATGAAGCGCACCGGCGGATTCATCCCGCGCAACAGGATCTGCTGGTACAACTGGAACTTATGATCAGGCAGCGCGGCCGCGGTTCGTCTTCAGTACAAAAAAACCAGCGATGATCAGCGTTGTAACCAGTGCCACCGCGGCTACGGTTCTTGCTTCTTCGTTACCGCGTTCGGGAATATATACCACACCGTCTTCGTTTGCCAGTGCCGGGTCATTCACATACCTGCCGTGGGATGGTTTCGAAACGGTATCGAATTCTTCCACCAGTAAACTTAATTCATCGCGCAACGAAGGTCCCGAGATCGGTTTGCCATGACCGGTAGCGATAACAGAAGGCTCCAGGTCGGCCAGTGTCTTTGCAGAACGGAAGGCGGCGGGCCAGTCTGTAGTGAAGTACTTGGGTGGTCCGCTCAGCTCGCGCTTTTGT
>DASVBM010000403.1:0-9784 GCA_036375835.1 Chitinophagaceae bacterium
TCAAATTCTGTTTACATGAAACGCATCCTCCCTGCCCTTGCCATCATCCTGCTCTCCGCCTGTGGTGAAGCGGAAAAGAAATTCGATACAGAGCAATATGAAGTAGCGAAAGAGAGCCTGGAAGAAAAAGAGCGGAAAAACCCGGAGCGCTTCCTGGTGCTCACAACTTCCGACAGAAAAAATATAATCGGGCAAAAAGTAATCAAAGGCACGATCCATAACCGCGCTTCTGTCTGCACTTATAAAGATGTGCAGATCAAAATATCTTTTTACAGTGAGACAGGCGTTTTGCTGGAGGAAAATAAAGAAACCATCTACAAGATCATTCCACCGAATAACAGTGTCGCCTTCAAAAGTGAAAAGTACTTTGCTCCGAAAGGCACCTCGAACGTGAAAGTAACGGTAGTAGGAGCGAAGACCGCCGATTAGCGCTTTACAAAACTGAAGGTATCGCCATCGAACAACCCGAGATCACTGAGTTTGAGGTGCGGTATTACCAGCAAAGCCATAAAGCTGAGCGTCATGAATGGAGACGCCAGGGTTGATCCCAATTCTTCTTTCGCCATCCTGTCAATTTCCGTGTAGGCCTGCGCAACATCCCAGGCGTCTGCCGTACTCATTAAACCGGCCACCGGAAGGCCAAGTACCCGCTGGTTGTCTGCAACAGCGCTTATTCCGCCTTTTTCACGGATCACCAGGTTGATTGCTTTTGCCAGGCTTTCATCATCGGCTCCCACCGCAACAATATTATGGCTGTCGTGCGCAACGGAAGACGCGAGCGCGCCTTTCTTCAGTCCGAAATTCCGGATAAAACAAACGGCCACCGGTGCTGGCTGATAACGATTCACTACTACCAGCTTCAGGATGTCGTTTGCGGTGTCCGGAAGCAGCCACCCTGCTTCTTCCTTTACCTTTAACATCAGCTTGTTCGTAATCAGTTGCCCGTCGAGCGCTTCTATAACTGGTGCCGAACCATTGACTGTGGTATAATCCGCCGCGGCGATCTTCAGTTGCTTTGCATCAATCCCGCTGCAGTTGAACCGGTTCACCGGCACTTCATCCACACTTTCAATGAGTGAGCGACCATTTTGTGCAACAAGCTGTCCATCGATATAGGTCTGCAGGATCCGGAAACTGACCAGGTCTTCCGCCACCACAAAATCGGCAGGATCGCCAACCCGCAGCAACCCTACGTTGAGCTTGTAATGCATTACCGGATTGATACATGCAGCCTGCAATACTTTGAAAACATCAATGCCGGCAGCCACTGCCCGTGCGCAAAGCTGATTGATATGGCCCAGCAGCAGGCTATCGGGATGTTTGTCGTCGCTGCAGAACATCATCATGGTATAATGATCATTCAGCAGGCCTGCCAGTGCATCAAAATTCCTGGCAGCGCTGCCCTCGCGAATGAGGATCTTCATACCGTGGCTGAGTTTTTCCAGCGCCTCTTCTGCAGTAAAACATTCATGGTCGGTTGAGATCCCGGCCGCGATGTATTCTTTTGCCGGCTGGCCGGTCAATCCCGGCGCATGGCCATCAACGGGTTTTCCGAACCGCTGGGCTGCCTCAATTTTCTTCATCACCTCGGGGTCACGGGATAATACACCCGGGAAATTCATCATTTCACTCAGATACCTGATTTCGTCGCGGGCAAGCAGTCCTTCAACTTCAGTGGCATTCAGTGCCGCGCCCGCTGTTTCAAACGTGGTTGCAGGAACACAGCTGGGCGCACCGAAGTTGAATTTAAACGGAACCTTTTTCCCGTTTCTGATCATGAATTCCACCCCCTCGATCCCGCAGACATTAGCGATCTCATGTGGATCGCTCACGGTGGCCACTGTTCCATGGAGCACTGCCAGGCGGGAAAACTCACTGGGAATAAGCATGCTGCTTTCGATGTGCACGTGACTATCGGTAAAGCCGGGCAATATAAAAGGCACGGATCCGGTAGCCTGGTCACCCAGTTTCCGGATCGATGCAATTCTTCCATCTTTGACCTGTACTTCGGCGGGATAAACCGTTTTCTCCCACAAATCGACAAGATTACCCGTGATACTGAACGCTGCAGAACTCATATGATATTAAATTCCCTGTAAATCGGATGAATGGAAGCCGGCAGCAGCTTCCGGGCAGCTAAATTTGATCAAATTTCTTAATCTGCCAATTATGAAAAATCTGATAGCAGTCGTCCTCGCCGTTCTTGCAGCTTTCGCATCCCCGGCCCAAACCGTGGATGAAGTGGTGAATAAGTACCTGGCCGCCGCCGGGGGCAAGGACAAACTTGAAAACATCAACTCACTCCAGTATGTACAGACGATGAACCTGAGTACCGGTATGGGTGATATTCAAATCATCCTCACCCAGATCCGCGTAAAAGACAAACTCGTTCGGTTCAATACTTCTTCTGAACTATTCGGCAGCGGATTCTCGGTTGTTACCGACACCTCCGGATGGGTGATGATGCCGGCGAACCCGATGGCGGGCACTGAGGCTACGTTGCAAAAACTGGATGCGGATCAGCGTAAAGCCATGCAGTCGCAAATGGACTGTGAAGGATTTTTTCCGGAATTGGTGAATTATGCGGCTAAGGGTTATACCGCCGAGCTCGCCGGAGACGCAAAAGTAAGCGGCAAGCCTTCTTATAAACTGAAGCTGAAACGCGACAAGGACGAAAGGATTTATTTTATCGACAAGCAAACCGGGCTGATCAATTCGGTGCTCTATAAAGGTGCGGCTGCACTTGCCCTCAGTGGCATGGGCAACAGTGGTATGGGCAACCAGTCAAAACTGGACAAACTGGAGATCACCTGCAACTTCAAAGACTACACGGATGTGAATGGCGTTAAATTTCCCGGCAGGATGGTGATCGAAACGCCGATGGGTTCACTGGAATCCACAATAGGTTTTGTTACCGTTAATGCACCGGTAGATCATAAGTTTTACCGGCCTGAGTAAAAACATACAAACCGTCAGATAAAAGTTCCGCATAATGCGGGACTTTTTTTATGCTCCTGTTTTGTTGTAGTTTGCCAGGCAATCACTTTTTATGAAACCCTGGTTCGTCTTTGCCTTACTGCTCAGTTATTTTATTGCCCCGGCGCAGCAAACCGTACTTGCTGAAAAATACTCAACAGGCAACGGCAGCTACGTCATTACCTATTATGCCGACAATATCATCCGGCTCAGCTACCTGCCTGCGGGTTACGATAAAGGAGAGAATCTAAGCGACGCGGTGATCCTGCGGCCACGCAGTGCACATCCGAAGGCTTTGCGGGTAAATGTGAATGGTGGCATTATCTCGTTCAACGGCAAGGCCCTGATGATAAATGCCGATACCATGAGCGGCGTTTACGGCTTCAACTTCGCGCTGGAAACCGGTGAACAGATCTTTGGTGGCGGTGAGCGCGCACTACCATTGAACAGGCGCGGGTATCGTTTCAATCTTTATAATAACCCATGGTATGGTTATACGGAAGGCGCGGATAACCTGAATTATTCTGTACCCTTCTTCACCAGCAGTAAAGGCTACGGGCTGTTTTTTGACAATCCTTCATCGGGTTTTGCTGATATTGGTAAATCAGATGCGAATGTTTTACAGGTGGGATTTTCTGCCGGTGAGTTAAATGTCTACGTCATTCTCGGGAAAGATTATAAAGAAATACTCGAAAGCTACCACCGGCTCACCGGTAAACAACCCTTACCGCCGCGCTGGGCTTTTGGTAACCTCATGAGCCGCTTTGGCTATACCAGCGAAGCACAGGTGAACACCATACTTTCCAGGATGCAGCAACAGCATATACCGGTAGACGCCATCATCTTCGACCTGTTCTGGTTTGGCGACAGCATCAAAGGAACGCTGGGTAACCTGGAATGGATGAACAGGAAGAAATGGCCGGAACCGGGGAAGATGATCTCCGGGTTTAAAAAACAGGGCATACAAACGATACTGGTCACTGAACCCTTCTTCGTTGAGACCTCTAAGAACTATACAGCATCCAGACCCTACCTCGCGGTTGATTCCACCGGGAAGCCTTACTACCTTACTGATTTTTATTTCGGTAAAGGCGGGCTGATAGACATTTTCCGCAGCGATGCGTGCGACTGGTTCTGGAAATTTTATAAGAAACAGATGGACCTTGGGGTTGAGGCCTGGTGGGGCGACCTGGGTGAACCCGAGAAGCATCCCGCTGATCTTTTTCATAACCTCCGCGACTATGGGCACAGGCGTTTGTTTGCTGCGGGTGAGGTGCACAATATTTACGGACACAACTGGACAAAGATGCTGTACCGGAAATACGCATCAGACTTCCCATCTAAACGATTGTTCAGCCTTAACCGCAGTGGGTTTGCCGGAAGCCAGCGGTACGGGATCTTTCCATGGACGGGAGACGTTAGCCGGAGCTGGAGCGGATTTCGCGCGCAGTTGCCGGTGTTGCTGGGAATGACGATGAGCGGTGTGCCTTACGTACATAGTGACGCCGGCGGCTTTGCCGGCGGTGAGGGTGATGGCGAATTGTATGTTCGCTGGTTGCAGTTTGCTGCCTTTACACCGGTTTTCCGCCCGCATGGCACTGCACTGTATGAAGTGGAACCCGCTGCAGCAAGTTTTCCCAGTGAAGCCGCCCTGCTGGATACTCCCTGGAGCACCTGCGCAAAAGAAGCCATAAAGATGCGATACGCGTTCCAGCCTTATAATTACTCGCTGGCCTACGAACAATCACTCTACGGCAAACCGCTGATGTCGCCGTTGTATTATTATTACCCGGCTGATACGGCTTCATTTACTGCGACGGATGAATTCATGTGGGGCGAAAATGTTTTAGTCGCGCCGGTACTGCAAAAGTCGGCGACCACCAGGAGGTTCTACCTGCCTTCGGGAAAATGGTACAATATGATCGCGCAGCAGATCGTGGAAGGAGGGCGCTGGTATGAACAGCCCGTCAGCCTCAACGAATTTCCATTGCTGGTGAAGGCGGGAAGTTTCCTGCCAATGGATCTGAAGCAGTCCCAAACGAATCTTTCCCGTTACCGCTCAGACAGCCTCTCGGTTTATTATGTTCCTTCTGACCTGCCCTCTGTTTACCGGTGGTACGACGATGACGGTAAATCCAAAAACGCCATCGAAGCGCACAGGTACGAGGTGATCACCTTCAGTTCTTCGGGAAAGAACAACGGGAAACTGAAACTCAGTATTCGTTCAAACGGCGGAAGTTTTCCCGGAAAGCCTGCACGGCGTGTCTTGAGCTTTGGCTTTGCTGATGATCATTTACCCGCCCGGGTGATGGTGAACGGTGTTCAGAAGAAAGTTTATACCAACGAGGATGGCCGGGCTTTTTATTTCGATATCGTGTTTACCGGCAGGCCGGTGTCCATTGACATCAGCTGGTAACAGATTCTTTTTTTCCTCCCGGTGGCGCATTGTATCTTAAGGCGGCGAAAAAATCAATGCTATGAGAAAAGCTGCATTACTGCTCACCGTTTTAACCAGTTCATTTTGTTTGCTGGCGCAAAAGCCAAAACCACCGAAACCTGATCCGGGGCCGCTTACCGGTGACAGCGACTCGGCGCTATTTTCAAAACTGAAATACCGTCTTGTAGGTCCCTGGCGCGGAGGGCGTAGTGGCGCGGTAACAGGGAGTTACAAGAACAAAAACACTTTTTATTTCGGGTCAACCGGCGGTGGCGTCTGGAAAACCACGGATGGCGGCAGTAACTGGAAGAATATTTCAGACAAATATTTCGGTGGCAGTATCGGCGCGGTTGCGGTGGCACCCTCTGACGAAAGGATACTTTACGTTGGCGAAGGCGAAAACACCATGCGCGGGAATGTAAGTGAGGGACTCCGTGGTATGTGGCGGAGCGACGATGGCGGGCGCAGCTGGAAGAATATCGGGCTGGGCGACGCGCGGCACATCATCCGCATCGTAATACATCCGCAGGATCCGAATACCGTGTGGGTCGCAGCGATGGGCCATCTTTTTGGTGCCAGCACAGACCGTGGTGTCTTCAAAACCACCGATGGCGGCAGAAACTGGAAGAAAGTACTCTACGTAAACGACCAGGCCGGTGCCTCTGACCTGGTCATGGAGCCGGGAAATGCGAACGTTCTCTACGCGGGAACCTGGCGGGTAATCCGTACACCCTATAGCCTGGAGAGCGGTGGTGAAGGATCGGGTTTGTGGAAGAGCACCGACGGCGGTGAGCGCTGGACCAATATCTCATCGAACAAAGGCCTGCCTGCCGGAACCTGGGGAATTGTCGGAGTAGCGGTCACCGCCACCAACCCGGATAAAGTTTATGCGCTTATCGAAAACAGTTCCGGAGGTATGTTCGTCAGCAATGATGGTGGTGAAAGCTGGACACTTACCAGCAACGACAATAATATCCGGCAACGCGCCTGGTATTATACCAAAGTGTTTGTGGATCCTTCAAACGAAAACCTGGTGTATGCACCGAACGTACAACTGATGCGCAGCCGCGACGGTGGTAAATCATTCCAGTCCATCAGCACGCCGCATGGCGATCACCATGATCTCTGGATCGATCCCGCAGACGGTAACCGGATGATTGTCGCCGATGACGGTGGCGCGCAGATATCTTTCGACGGTGGCGAGAACTGGAGTACGTATATGAACCAGCCCACGGCGCAATTCTACCGCGTTTCTACAGATAACGCTTTTCCTTACCGGATACTCGGCGCACAGCAGGATAACACCACCATCCGGATCAGGAGCAGGAGTTACGGGGGCAGCATATCGGAACGCGACTGGCAGGAAACAGCAGGAAGTGAAAGTGGTTATGTAGTGGCGGATCCACTTAACCCCGACATCGTATACGGTGGCAACTATGGCGGTTATCTTTCCCGCCTCGATCATCGTACCGGCGAAAACAGGGCGATCAGCGTGTGGCCTGACAATCCAATAGGTGCAGGCGCTGACCTTCTTAAATACCGTTTCCAGTGGAATTTCCCGATCTTCTTTTCACCACACAACCCGCGAAAATTATATGCCGCCGGCAACCACCTCTTCGTAACCGAAAATGAAGGACAAAGCTGGAAAACGATTAGCCCCGATCTTACTACGAACGATAAAAGCAAACAGCTTTCAAGCGGCGGGCCGATAACGAAAGACAATACATCGGTGGAATACTATTGCACCATTTTCACTGCAGCGGAATCTGTACTCGAGAAAGACCTTCTCTGGACAGGTAGCGACGACGGGCTGGTATATCTCAGCCGCAACGGTGGCGGCAGCTGGGAAAACGTGACGCCGGCAAACGCCCCGAAGTGGATGATGTGGAACGCGATAGAAACCGATCCGTTTAAGCGCGGCAAGGCATTTATCGTTGGTTCACGGTACAAGCTCGATGACTATACCCCGTACATCTACAAAACGGAAGACTACGGAAAGTCCTGGACATTGGTAACGAAGGGAATCAACCCGATGCATTTTGCAAGGGTAATACGTGCCGACCTTAAACGGCCGGGACTGCTTTACGCGGGTACGGAATACGGAATGTATATTAGTTACGATGATGGTACATCCTGGAAAAAGTTCCAGCTGAACCTGCCGGAAGTAGCCATCACCGACCTCACGATAAAGGAGAACGACCTCATTGTTGCTACGCAGGGTCGTTCATTCTGGGTGCTGGATGATTTAAGCCTGGTGCAGCAGAAAGACGAAGCAGTGATCGGCCGGGCGCTGCACGTGTTCAATCCCGCTCCTGCTTACCGCATGGACGGCTTTGTTATAAACAATCCGCGGAATGCCGGGATGAACCCTCCCAATGGTGTTGTCTTTAATTATTTTCTCCGGAACGCGAAAGACACGGCTAAGTTTTCAATAACCATTTACGACAGTAACGGCAAACTGGTCAGGACTTTTTCAAATGACCAGAAAGACGTGTCGGACCGGGTGCAATCTTCACCCGGTATGAACCAGTTCGTATGGAACATGCAATACCCCTCCGCGGAACGGATTGAAGGAATGATTTTGTGGAGCGGGCACATTGGAAGTCCGAAAGTAAGCCCGGGAACCTACCGTGCGGTTTTTCGTACGGCCACCGATAGCGTGGAGGTGCCGTTCACCATCATGGGCGATCCAAACTACCACATGACCCAGGCTGATTATGATGAACAGGTGAGTTTTCTGTTGAAGGTGAAAGATAAATTCAGTGAGATCCAGCAAACCATCAAGTCCATCCGCCGGTTGAGGAGCCAGCTGAACGATCTTGCAGGCCGTACCAAAGACGCAGATGTAAAGAAGCTGAGCGATTCCATTTCGAATGAGATCACGTCGGTGGAAGAAGCGCTTTACCAGACAAAGGCTAAAAGCAGCCAGGACGTTTTGAATTATCCCATCCGGCTCAACGACAAGATATCAGGCCTGTATGATTTTGCGGCCAGCGGCTACAACCCGCCCGCGCAACAGGTAAAAGAGGCGTTTGCTGAATTGTCTTCGCAGGCGGACGTCCAGCTGGCAAAGTATAAACGTGTTGCCCTGGTCCTGGTACCACAACTCAACAAACTGATACACGAAAAAATGATACCCGTGATTGGTGTAAAAGAATAACCCGCTCTTCAATTCCCTGCAGAGCTGATTCACCAGCGCTCAGCGTGAACAGAGGCCGCCTCAATACATGTTGAGGCGGCTTTTTCTTTTCTGTATCGATATGTATTGCCGGGGTACAGGTGCGGTTTAACCAGGCGCGGCACGTCACCCGGCCCGGCATTATCATTTCATGGTTCCAGCCGGTGGCTGTCTGCTGCGGTTTTGGACCAGGACGAGCCCGGGCCATGCCCGGGGTTTGCTTACCCCTGGGTTACACTTTAGTTACTCTTTGGTTACCCCAGGGGTAAACGAGGGGTAAACGAAGGGTAAACAAAGGGTAAAGCAGCTCCGACGATGGTCCCGTCTTTTCCCCTTTATGACAGCTCCCAGGATGGATCAGGACCCGTTACAGAAACACAAAAAACCGGTCGGACAATACGCTTCCGACGCGTATTTATCCCGGTGAGGTGTTGATTCTATAGAGATCATTCAGGGGGCAGCATTCAGCCAGGCAGGGTGGTCAGCGGCGGATTCTGGTTAACTGACACATCAAAAAGAGAGACTGCCTTATTGAGACAGTCTCTATATGTTTCCCCGGTGTCAGGTTAGCGGGAAACTGTGTTTTTCATTTGTTTGCAACGGTCGGCAAGACAAAGATGCTTAGATACGATGATCAAACGCGCTTCCATAAGATTCGAATATGCCCAAATCGGACATTTAGGCCAGTTCCAAAGGCCGAAAATGTAAAAATCCCATCCTTTTCGGAATGGGATTTTTATCTGGTTTTTTTGTCTTTCAGGTCAGCCTATCGATTGCGGCAAAAATGCCTTGCATAATGGTGGCTTGGCTCTTCACAGGGTAGCGATAGCGGTTTTCTTAGACATTGGATTTAAAAAACGAGGTCTCAGGATAGTGGATTCTGCTTTCGCAATGACGATTCAAAGATAGACCTCAAAGCGGCGGTTGTTTAATTGTTAAGGTCTTAACAATAGCCGTATCGGACAGAAACTGCCTTTTTCGGATAGTAAATTAATGGTTATCCGCGAGGTCGGGTCGTTTTTCCCTTGTGCGTTTCAGCGATTCTTCATGGCGCCAGTCCTCTATTTTTTTGGGATCGCCACAGAGCAGCACCTCCGGTACTTTCATTCCGCGCCAGTTTTCCGGCCGGGTGTAGACCGGCGGCGCCAGCAAATTGTCCTGGAAAGAGTCGAACAAAGCGGAGGTTTCATCGT
>DASVBM010000406.1:0-11774 GCA_036375835.1 Chitinophagaceae bacterium
TCAAATGCAGGAAGAAAAAATAATACCAGATTGGAACGGATACAAAAAAATAGAAATTGATGATAAATAAATTAAAAATTCCATTGTTAGCAAATTCTACTGCGGCGAGGTCCAGGATTAAATCGATGAACGTCAAGGTAATAAGAACCGTCATCCCGCTTTTTCCCATCCGTTTAAAGGAGATGAGGCCAAAAACCACACAACTAAATTCCACAAGGCTGACAGAATGCAAGTATATCGGCAGGAGCTTTGACACGAAAGAATCAACTAACAACAGGCATAAAGTGACAGGCAATAAAGCCTGTAGTTCTATTCGTCTCAGACGTCGATACCATAATATTGTTGCCGCAACGAAGAGGATCTCTATCAGGTTCCGTAATGTAACTTTTCCGGCAAAAATTGCTAGATAGGCGCCCATTTCTTCATTTTTTTTTCAAAAAGATATTATCGCGTTTACCCTCCGGCGACAAAACGGGTTCTTTTATTTCAGGTACCGTGTTGAAAATAAGTTTCAGTGGATCGATAGTCGCAGGTTTCTGCGGAACAGGATTTCTCGCGATTAAATACATTGCTATAAAGTAGCATAAGTACTGGAATGTCATACCTGAAATCGTGAAAATTGGAAGTATTCTAGTTTCAAAATATATTTCAAGATAATTATCGAGAAGAAAAGGTTGGAGCCCATCTATTGGGATAGTTACAATAGCGTTGAACAATGTTCCGGTAGCAATCCAAAACAAAGGTTGAATAGTCAACCGGGTGGCGTTCATCTCATCCATGACCAGCCTTGCAACTGAAACAAAAGAAATTATAACCATCTCGGTATAAAACACGACTACACTTAAATTGTTATAATGGATTTCACTATCAGGGAGGTAATATTCAGACCAGAAAACTATGTAGGATAACGCAACAAGCAATACGTATGCCCTCCGATATTTCACGACAAAGCTTGAAATCGCGTGACGATAGAAAAGATAGTAATATAGGATAGGTACGGTCAATAAATGGAAGTTATATAAGAAAACTGAATAAATGCCCCTGATAGACAATGTAAGTATGGTATAATCAATTATCACACTAAAAGACACAATTGTAAGTAGAACCAGATAGCCGGTCCGCTGTAAACGTCTCCAGATCGCCAATCCTGCGATAAGGCAGCTCCACATTGCGATCTGCATGTAGGGGTACAAGTATGTCATGTAAGGAATGAAATAACTTCTGCCATCAAGTAATGAAATCAGAATCGCCACAACAAGAAGGTATCTTACTTTGGCTTTTTTTAGCTTCGAATAAAGCAGTAGCAACAGCACAATTAGGATCAACTCTGCGATCTGCCGAACACTTAATGGAGCATTGAAAGGAAGCAGGTTTAGGATTTGGGGCATGTTTCATTAGGTTGGTTGAACATCGAAGCAACTAATTCCACTACAAACACCAGGTCTTCCGGGGTCTCGTATTCGAAGTGTGTAAATCCGGTCATAAATCCGGTCCGAATCTTTACCTTATCAATATACGGTAAACATTTAATTCCTGCAAGCACCAGGAAGCATTCAGCCGGAAACTACCCAAAACAAAGGCTGGAGATTATACCTCTGGCACGATTTTTTTCCTGATCTCCCAAACTGCTCTTATGGAACAACTTAACCAATGTATCGAAGAGTGTACCCGGTGTATGATAATCTGCCAGGAGACTGCGGTGAACTGCCTCGAAAACGGACTGAACGATTGCGCCAAAGTATTGCTCAACTGCGCGGAAGTGTGTGACATGTGCGCCACCTTCTGCTCCCGAAATTCCTTTCTATCCGAAGAAATGATGGAGATATGCCGGCAATTCTGTGATTCAGCTATTGAGACCTGCAACCGTTATGGAATTGATAATGAAGCCTGTAAGGTCTGCGCGATTGTCTGCCGAAGCTGCTCCATGGCCTGCGAGGAAGCAGTGGCCGTCGCCGCGTAAATTCCGCGTTTTTAAATGATCGTACCCGGCCGCACCGCCTGATAAACTAAAACCCGCGTCCGGGTCATTACGCACTGATCTACATGATCTTCGCACCGCTTGTAATCACCTTCATTACTGGTGGCATCTGCAGATTCCATAAGCTGTTTGCATTCATCCCTGAGCCATGAACCAGTTCGTGCCTTCTCGTATGACTCCTTTGTACTTCATAGCGGAACCCGTAAAAAGATACTGTTTTCAGCACCTCGCTAACAAAGCTCCAGGGAAACGTCCTTTCATATGCCGCAAAGTGATCGCTATCCCGCTGAACAGCCCGTGGCATTCCGGCGGGCGGCTATGGCTGGGTACGCAAACGCGGCAGGTGCCCTGCCCCCGGATTCCAAATCTCCAAAACCAGGTCAATTGAAGCCAAACCGATGCACCAACAGCCCGAACGGCAGGCCAACCAGGACGGATAAGATTTCGGCCAGAACTGGCCCGCACCTCGCTCGTACCATGGTTTCTGCTTCTTTACTCCGTGGTCGCAGCTCAGTGCCAGCTTCTTTACTGTTTTTGCCAAAGAATGTACTCAGGAAGGGGTAAAGAAGGTGCAGAGAAGCACAAAACATGGTACGACTATGGTTCGAACAAGGCCCCAACCTGGTACGGCCCCGCCAGGGAATAAAACTATAGCTGAACGGATGGAAGGCGCTGCGGAGAAACTGCCGCTTATCCGGCACAAGCCGCCCTCATTGCGATGGAAAACCGGATAGCCGCTGGCGCAGTGTCGGTGGTTTCTAGTCTTTTTCAAAATAGGCCAGGCTACCTCCCACCCATTCCTTGTCTTTATTGTACCGCACGCCGATCATCTTGCCCTTGCTCAACCTGGCAAGGTTTCCAACGGCAACAGGTCTCGGCTCGCCTTCTTTCCAGAAATAAAATATCCTGATCTCCACCTTGGCGGGCTCACCCGGGGTAGGAATCACTTCAGCATATTTCACCTTCTTCTGCAGGATCCAGTTCTTGGGATCTTCGATCGCGGCTATATCTTCCGGTTTCACGTCAATCACCACCCCCTGACCGGCAAATGAAAACAATGGCTTTAGCACGTAGTGCTCCAGGTCTTCCGGCATATCGCGCTGGTCGCTGAGAAAACGGGTCTTTGGAACATAGGGATCCCGGATATAAGGCAGCGTGTATTTGCTGATACGGTAAAACCAGTTTGGATGAGGCACCCAGCTCACATCCAGTTCTTCAAAAAAAAGTTTTCCTTTTTCACGGATCGCCGCAGGCTGCTGCTGCAGTTCATCGAAAATAACCCTGTTATATATTCGGCGAATTTCTGTCTTGACACCATTTTTCAGGTAATACAATTTGCGGCCTTCCTGGATAATTTCAGTCAGACACACTACCGCGATGCCCAGGTATTCCTGCGTGCAATAAAAATCAATTCTTGTTTTTTGTTGTTCCGGCAGTATTTCCAGCAGTATCACCTGATCCGGATTTTCGCCGGCGACAATTATTTCTTTCAGCAACTGCAGGTACGATTCACGATTATACCCATTCAGGTACATGCTGTAACCCAAAGGGATATTGAAATGCCTGCGGATCACCTCATCCTGCAGCACCTGGTAGCAGAACAGTGATGGAAAGCCTTGCATCTCGATCAGTTGCGGCTCAAGGCCATCTTTACCTTCGCAAACACCGAAATCAAAGGCTATAAACGCTGAGTGACCGGTTTCCCCCGGAACATTCAAACCGGAAGGGATGGCCCGCGAAGTGAGCGCTTTGAAATTGTATTGGGTAATCACATCAATGATCGACTCACAGGCAGACAGCACCTTATCCCTGAATCCGCGATCTACAAAGACAGGCGTCTCTGCAACCCGGAAATCTTGTGCCCGATTATGCTTTTTTCCCAGATCCTCAATGTAGGCTGAATATTTCTCCCAGGTAAATGAGTTGTTAAACTCCTGTCGTAATTCTTTTATCATGCGCAGCTGTGTTGACGTTCTAAAGTATAAAAAAATAATGGACCCCGCAGAATGAGGTCCACTACTTTACTATTATTAACGGATTTACTTTAATACCTGCGACAACATGTTGTACAGCTCCTCTCCCCGTAGATTCTTCGCAATGATCTTACCCTGCGGGTCCAGGAGGAAATTCTGAGGAATGCTGTTCACCTTATATTGCTTGGCAACTTCATTTTGCCAGTAACGAAGATCGCTGACATGCGTCCAGGAAAGGTTATCTGCTTTGATCGCGTCCAGCCACTTCTGCCGATCCTGGTCGAGCGACACTCCGAGGATGGTGAAATTCTTATCCTTAAAAGCATTGAACGCCCGTACCACAGCCGGATTTTCCCTGCGGCATGGTCCACACCAACTCGCCCAGAAATCAATCAGTACGTACTTCCCTTTGAAAGATGAAAGCGAAATGGGCTTGCCGTCTTCGTTATTCTGCGTAAAATCGGGTGCAACGGAACCAATTGCTCCAAAACGACTGCTATTCACCATTTCTTCCACTGCCTTGCCGTATGCGTTGGTTCTTGCCTTCCCGTTGAGCATTTCGAACCGTTGTTCAAGCAACGCGGGGTCATTATTGAGCTGACCCGTAACATATAACACAAAAGCAGAAACCGGTGAGCCGGGTTTCTCTTTTATAAACTGTTCGATCTGTGTTTGAATATCCGCAACGGTTTTGTTCACTACGTTTATAAGAGAGTCTCTCTTTTTGCCTTCCGCCTCCTGGTTTGCCAATGTAACTGAGAGATTCAATCGTTGTTTTAACGGCGTAAACCGGCGGAGGTAGAGCTGGTAGTCCAGTGCTGCAGGCGCACCGGAAACTTTCAATGTTTTCAGATCGGCAGCATTTCCGGTCAATACAACATTTTCGTTCGACAGGAACAGCTCGTATGTGTCGGGGTAGCCGATGAAGTTCAGGTAATATATATCTTCGCTGTCTACTTTGCCGAAAAGCCGGAAGCTGTTTTTTGCTACATAACTCTGGGCCACGGGGTTTCCATTGGCGTTTGCGAGGTATACCAGCGTGCTGTCTTTCAGTCCGGCAATATTACCGCTGATCGTAAAGCCTTCCCTTGTCTGGGCAAAGACCGAAATGGGCAGGAACAATGCAATTATAAGTCTGTAAATCATAGTAAAAAATGAAATGCAATTTAAACTGTTTGCCGTTAACCAAACGTAAATTTAATCCGGGCTATCCCGTTCAGCATCGCATACTGAGAGACACCGAAACACACTATTTTTATCTTTATTCCGGCTGTCAACGAGCTGATTTCAAATAAACTTCCTGCTATGACGCGACACACCTGCAGTTGGATTGCCCTTGGCGATTCTTACACCATCGGCGAGGCGGTACCGCTCCACGAAAGTTTTCCATACCAGGCCCTGCAACTACTCAGAAAGCGCGGCTTTCATTTCCATGCCCCCGAAATCGTTGCAAAGACCGGCTGGACAACCTTCGAACTGGCGGATCATATGTTACACACTACTTTCAATGACCAGTATGATTTCGTAACTCTTTTAATCGGTGTAAATAACCAGTACCGCGGATTGCCTTTAGATGACTTTAAATCCGACTTCGAATTTTTGCTTAAAAAAGCAATCCGATTTACAGCTGGCAACGCAAAACGTGTTTTGGTCATTTCGATTCCGGATTGGGGAACGACGCCGTTTGCCCTCGGGCGAGAGATTAAAAAGATAGCTTCGGAGATTGACTGCTTTAATCAGGCAAAAAAAGAAATTTCCGACAGATACAATGTACGGTTTATTGATATTACCTCAAAGCAACGCGCAGACGGGAGTGACATAGCATTCGTTACCACCGATAAACTCCACCCTTCGGCGAAAGAATATGCGAAATGGGCGGAGGGTGTGGCAGAGCATTTCGTGAAGCAGCTGTCAGATTGATGCATGAAGCTTTGACAAAATCATTTGTTCCACCTCTTCGCTATCCCACCTTCCTTCGATACCCGGGAGATTCATTATCTCAGACATGATTGCTTCCTGTTTCGCACCACGATGCTGCGCTTCGGAATAACGAATGTGCGGACTAAAAGTTACCTGCGCGTACACCGGAATCCATTTCTCCGGGTATTTCTGGTGCAGCCGGGATTCAATTTTTTTCTGGAGCAGGAATCGCGGATTCCCGACTTTATCCCGCATTTCAATAAAGTTATCCAGCGCCAGATCAGCAATCGCGTCTGCGTCAGGCTTCCGCAGTTGCTGAAATTCGGATAAAATCAAACCCCAGTCTTCGTTGTGCCGGCCCACCAGGTCATCCAAAACAGCGCAGTCTTCAAAGCCGCAATTCATGCCCTGACCAAAAAATGGCACGATCGCATGAGCGGCGTCTCCGATCAGCGTGAAGCTTTCTCCCCGGGTCCAGGGATAACATTTCACCGTTACCAGCGAAGAAGTTGGATTCCGAAAAAATTCGTCTTCAAGCTCTGGCATTATAGTGTATGCGTCGGTGAACGTTTTCTGAAAAAACGTTCTGACCTTTTCCTTGCTATCAAGAGAAGCAAAGGATGTTTCTCCCTCAAATGGGAAAAACAGGGTACAGGTGAAACTGCCATCTGTATTCGGCAGCGCAATCAACATAAAGTTGCCGCGTGGCCAGATATGCAAAGCGTGCTTTTCGATCCGGAACCCTCCGTTTTCTGCGGCGGGAATGGTGAGTTCCTTATACCCGAAATCAATATATGACTGACGGTACTCGAAACGGTCATGTTGCAGCATATGTTGTAACCGGACCGCAGAGTAGGCACCATCAGCACCGAACAATAAGTCATACCCGATGGTTTCGCTTTCTTCGCCGCAGGTGGAATCAAACTCAACCAGTTTTTCATTCCAGTTCACTCCGGTACATTTTTGATTGAAGAATATCTGAGCACCGGAATTTTCTGCAACGGTCATCAGTACCTTGTTCAGCTCGCCACGCGAAACAGAATTAATAAACTGTCCCTCCTTTCCATAGGCCTGAAATGCGGTGGTTCCATCTGCATTATGGATAAATCTGCCGTGCATTGGGATCGCAATCTCACGAATCGCGTCCATCGCTCCCACTTCTTCCAGTGCCCTGATACCACGGTCACTTAAGGCAAGATTAATCGACCGACCCGCAATCTGTTGCCCGGAACGCATATCTCCCCTACGTTCAAAAATCCTGACCTGGTACCCGCGACGGCAAAGGTAGATTGCAAGAAGTGAGCCCACCAGTCCGGCTCCAACGATAACGACGTTTTTCTTCATACCAGTGTTTGAACCAGGTTATTGAATGATATTCCGGATGATGCTGCCAAAGCGCCAAACATCTTCGAAAGAATTATACAAAGGAACGGGCGCCGCACGTATCACGTTTGGCTCGCGCCAGTCGGCTATCACCCCTTTTTTTGTGAGTTCATGAAATACCTCCTTTCCCCTGGATTCCATTAAAATTGAGATCTGGCATCCGTGCTGATCCGGCTCTGCGGGCGTGATCACATGAAGCATTCTTTTTTCCTGCTCAACATTGATCTCATTAATCACGAAATGCAGGAACGCAGTCAGCAATTTGCGCTTTGCATGAATCCGGTTCATACCTGCCTCTTCAAAAATATCTAGTGCCGCTTTGTGTGCTGCCATTGATAAAACGGGTGCATTACTCAGCTGCCATCCTTCGGTAGTGGCAATTGGATTAAAGCCTTTTTCCATTTTAAACCTGGATTCTTTGTCGTATCCCCACCACCCTCCGAACCGCGGTGTCTTTTTGTTCTTAGCATGCTTTTCATGAATATAAACACCTGCCACGCCACCGGGACCAGAGTTCAGGTATTTATAAGAACACCAGCAGGCAAAATCAACCTCCCAGTCATGCAGGCTGAGTTCAACATTACCCGCCGCGTGCGCCAGGTCGAAGCCGGCAGGTACACCTGCGTCATGTGCGGCGCGGGTAATACTGCGGATGTCGAAGAACTGGCCGGTATAATAATTTACGCCGCCAAATAACACCAGAGCCAGTTCATCTTTATGAAACCCGATAGCATCAACGATGTCCTCAGTCCGAATGACCTGCTCACCCGCGCGCGGTTTTACCTCAATTATCGCAGAGTCAGGATCGAAACCATGAAACAGCACCTGTGTTTCCAATGCATACTGGTCTGAAGGAAACGCTTTTTGCTCGCAAATGATCTTGAATCTTTGCTTTGTTGGCTTGTAAAAGCTAACCAGCAGCAGGTGAAGGTTAACAGTGAGCGAATTCATTACCACCACCTCATCCGGTTCACACCCCACGATCTTCGACAGGATCGGGTTGAACATTTCGTGATAATGCAGCCAGGGGTGCTTTGCGTTGAAATGACCTTCCACTCCCATATTCGCCCAGTCATTCAGTTCCTGCTGAACATAGGCTTGTGTTATACGTGGCTGCAGTCCAAGAGAGTTTCCAGTGAGATAAATACAGTTGCTGCCCTCGTGTTGCGGGAAATAGAATTTTTCCCGGAACGAACGCAGTTCATCTTTCTCATCAAGATTCTGAGCGAACATCAGACTATTTTCCAGGTTCATATTAATTGATTGTAGCGATTACCTTTAGCTCAATAGCAATGGGTGTAGGAAGACTTTTTACTTCGACAGTTGTCCGGCAGGCCTCTATGTTACCGAAGTAGGCTCCATATAGCTGATTATACACCGGGAAATCTCTTTTCATATTGGTAAGGAAAACCGTTACATCCACAATCTTATCCAGGCTGCTACCACCGGCCTCCAGCACCGCCTTCACGTTCGCGAAACATGAATGGCATTCCGCTTCAATATCATAACTGATTATATTTCCTTCGTCATCCTGCACAAGCCCCGGTATCGAATTGTCCTTAGGACTACGTGAACCGATACCCGAAAGGAACAACAGGTCCCCCACACGCCTCGCGTGCGGATAAGCTCCTAAAGGCTTTGCCGCGTTCTCCGTTCTAACAACATTATTCATGGCAAACATTGAAGTTTAAAGCAGTTGTAAAGGAAAATCTAAATTACGAATTACTAATGGCTATGTCTGAGATCATACTACCGGAATTCAACGCAAACATTTTTTGATTCCGTAAAGAACCGCAATGCTTCCCATCCGCCTTCACGGCCAGTGCCACTGTTTTTCATCCCACCAAAAGGTGTACGGAGGTCACGCAGCAACCAGCAGTTCACCCAGACAATTCCTGATTCAATTTTTGAGGCTACCCTGTTCGCTTTGGAAATGTCCTGCGTCCAGATCGTGGCGGACAGTCCATACTGACATGCGTTTGCGAGTTCAAGCGCCTCTGTTTCAGTTTTAAAAGGCTGGAGCGTGACCACGGGGCCGAATATCTCTTCCATATTTGTTTTACAGCTACTTCCCAGTCCTTCAATGATCGTTGGCTCAATAAAATATCCACCGGCACATCTGCCTTCAAGAGTTACCGTATTTCCACCCAAAAGGATCTTTCCTCCTTCCTCCTTCGCGGTCGCTATACATCCCAATACCTTTTGGTAATGCTGATAACTCACCACTGCCCCCTGGCTGGATGTATCATCAAGGGGATCGCCGACTTTGAGTTTTCGAACCCGCTCTATAAATTCCGTTTTAAACCGGGTATAGATACTCTCTTCTATTAAAATTCTCGACCCGCACAGGCAGATCTGCCCCTGGTTTGAAAAGGAAGACTGAACAGTTGTTTTCATCATCTTCTCCCAGTCGCAATCTGCGAAAATAACGTTGGGGTTTTTACCTCCGAGTTCAAGGGATAATTTTTTGAACCGGGGTGCTGCGAGCGATGCAATCCTTTCGCCGGCACGCGTACTGCCGGTGAATGAGATCGCCTTCACCTGTGGATGCGTCACAATCAATTCACCGCAACCCGGGCCGGTGCCGTGTACAATATTAAGAACCCCGGCAGGAAGCCCGGCCTCCTTGCATAGAATACTTAAGAGGTAGGCTGTTACCGGTGTTACTTCCGATGGCTTCGCAACTACACAGTTCCCGGCTGCAAGCGCCGGGGCTATTTTCCAGGTAAAAAGATACAGTGGCAGGTTCCAGGGTGATATACAACCAACCACACCAAGTGGCTGCCGTAGTGTATAGTTGACTGCACGGTCTTCCATGAGGTGGCTCTCGCTGGCAAAATGCATAATAGAGGTTGCAAAAAAGCGAAAGTTGGCAGATGCCCTCGGAATATCAACGGATTTACTCAGCCAAAGCGGTTTACCGTTGTCAGTTGTTTCCGCAACCGCAAGCGCCTCAATATTTTCATCAATCAGATCTGCGATCCTATTCAGTATCCGGAACCGGTCTTGTACAGGCGTTGTGCTCCAAGAGGCAAAAGCGTCGGTTGCAGCTTTTACCGCAAACCCGATATCTTTTTCTCCCGAATCGGGTACCTGGGTGAATACTTCCCCGGTAGCAGGATTTACACCATCAATGAATTTTCCGGATAAGGGCGCAATGAGTAGGCCTCCGATATAATTTTCTAAATGATATGGGATCGATAAATGCATGCCTTGTTGATAATAATTCAGATGCAGCCGGTTCTTCCTCCGTCTACAGGGATGCTTACACCGTTCACGTAGGAAGCGGCCGGCGAAGCAAGAAAGGCAATCACATTCGCCAGCTCGTCCGGTTCTCCGAAACGGCGCATTGGTATCTCTTTAAGCATCTCTTGTTCCACTTCTTCCGTCGAGATCGATTTCCTTGCGGCGTTATTGGTGATGATCGACTGCAGCCGCTGTGTGCGGGTTGCGCCGGGTAATACATTATTCACGGTGATATTGTACTGGCCCAGTTCATTGGACATCGACTTTGCCCAGGAAGCGACTGCTCCGCGGATCGTATTCGATACCCCGAGATTGGGCAGCGGTACTTTAACCGAGGTGGAAATAACATTGATGATACGACCATACCCTGCTGCCTTCATTGATGGAATCACCGCGGTGGCAAGAATATGGTTGCATACCAGGTGCCTGTTAAATGAATCCGTGAAGGCCGAAGGCTGCGCTTCGGTAATCGGTCCTGAAGCAGGACCTCCTGAATTGTTCACAAGTATGTGCACGGCAGTGGCTAACATAAGTTCCCCGATCGCGATTTCAACCGATGCCGGGCGATCAAAATCTGCGGTCGCGTACCGGTGTTGCTGTCCTGCCGATGTGTCCAGTGTGGCAACTGCCCGCTTAAGTGAGGACTCGTTCCTGGCGATCAACACACAATTCGCACCCAGTTGTGCGAGTGCAGTTGCCGCAGCCAGTCCTATGCCTTGCGAACTTCCACATACCACAGCGGTTTTGTTCCGAAGAGAAAGATTCATAAACATCAAACCTAAGAAAAAATTGCTGTATGTTTATTGCTGATTCTACGCCGGCGTGGTGCATTCCGGCGATTTTATAACCAGGTAACCAACTAAAACGATTCGTATGGCCGTAACTGCTCCGTTCAATCTTAAAAAATGGGTCGACGAACACCGCGACCTCCTCAAACCGCCGGTCGGTAACCAATGTGTTTATAAAGACGCTGAAAATTTCATTGTAATGGTAGTAGGTGGGCCCAATGCCCGGAAAGATTATCATTATAATGAGAGCGAAGAGTTGTACTACCAGCTGGAAGGGAATATCGTATTGAGGATTATCGACGAAGGCACACCTAAGTCAATACCTATAAATGAAGGTGACATGTTCCTGCTGCCCCCGCAGACCCCACATTCGCCGCAGCGGCCAGCAAATACTGTAGGTCTGGTGATAGAAAAAGTGCGCGAAGAAGCCGAAGATGAAAAAGACGCCTTTATGTGGTTCTGCGAACACTGTGGTAACAAATTGTA
>DASVBM010000408.1:0-6813 GCA_036375835.1 Chitinophagaceae bacterium
GGGCAACCCCAGCTGCGGCCGATGAAACCTCTTGATTTTGCAAACTGTTCACTTACGTAGTTCGCTCCATGTACAACGATTGCCCGCTGCCTGGCGTTGCTGTTGGTTTTTTCAAGCCCATCCATCCGGAGCGAAAGACCGTGTTTGCCCATGTATTTTTCTGCAGTCAGGTAGAACCCGAGGCTGCTTTGCAGTGATTCATTGGTATTGGAGAATCGCTTCGCCATCAGTTCACCACTGTTCCTTCCATGTGCAACCAGTGTATTGAACAACAATCTGCGCTCTTTTACATCAATTACGTAGAGGCGCTTCTTTGTGCTCGGCTGGCTGAAGTCAACTATACTCAGCTTCTGGTTGCTGATCTTACCGGCTTCCATCAGCCGGGTGTATCCAGCCCATGCGCGGTCGAACGTTTCGCGCTGCATTCCTTTGGTACCAAGATCAAGGATCTCGAAGAGGTCTTCGGTTTCAGTGGTTACCGTAGCTGCTGAGTCACCTTCGGACGACCAGGCAGCTTTGACCGGAACATTATTGACGCTTGCGGTAATCTTTTCGGCGCCGGATAAAGCAGGAATGAGGAGGGCTGTAGCAACAACAAGGGTCAGGATGAGGAGATAACTTAGTTTCTTCATAGGATGTGTTCAGTAATGAATATGTAATAACGTAAAACTGTTCTTAGACTTACCAAAACTAACTGTAGTTGTGCAAACAAATATGCAAAATATGGGAAGTGTAGTACACGCTTTTGCAGCTGCTTACACGAGTATGACAAAGCTATATTCAAAATCAGTCTTTTAGGGCAGCGGATGCAAAAAGTGCCAGAATATGTTAAGCCTCTTTGAAGTTTTTTTTAATATTCACTGCCGCAAATACAGCCGCCTGGCGGCTGTAGCGGGGTTGCAAACCAGCCGTTTCTGTACGGTCGCATCCCTTACCTTTGCCGCCGCTTATGCGATACCAGAAAGAAATACAACGTAGAAGAACCTTTGCGATCATTTCACACCCTGATGCCGGTAAAACAACCCTCACGGAAAAATTGCTGCTGTTTGGCGGTGCTATCCAGGTAGCGGGCGCGGTGAAAAGCAATAAGATCAAAAAGCACGCGACGAGCGACTTTATGGAGATCGAGCGGCAGCGGGGAATTTCCGTCGCCACTTCTGTAATGACCTTCGAATACGACGGCCACCTGATTAACCTCCTGGATACACCTGGTCACAAGGACTTCGCAGAGGATACGTACCGTACACTTACGGCCGTAGACAGTGTAATCCTGGTAATCGACAGCGTCAATGGGGTGGAAGAGCAGACCCGACGCCTGATGGAAGTATGCCGGATGCGCGACACCCCGGTTATTGTGTTCATTAATAAAATGGACCGTGATGGTAAAAACCGGTTTGACCTTATTGAAGAAATAGAGAAGGAATTGAAGATCGCGCTGCACCCGATGACCTGGCCCATAAACAGCGGCAAGGATTTCAAAGGTGTTTACAACCTGGACAATAAAAGCCTGCGGCTGTTTACAGCCAGTACCAAAGCCGAAGATGCAGATGTCTTTGCTATCACCGACACAGGGGATCAATTGCTGGACGATAAAATAGGTGAGCGCGATGCAGAGACATTGAGAGAGGACGTTGAACTGATCGAAGCGGTTCACGGAAACCTGGACATTGAACAATACCTCGGCGGAAAAGTAGCCCCGGTGTTTTTTGGAAGTGCGGTGAACAATTTCGGTGTGAAGGAATTGCTGGAAACTTTTGTGCGAATTGCACCCATTCCTCAGCCAAGGCCAACGAATAAGCGGGAGGTGTCGCCTTCCGAAGACAAGTTCAGTGGATTTGTGTTCAAGATCCACGCGAACCTCGATCCGAAGCATCGCGACCGGATCGCTTTCATGCGCGTATGTTCAGGCAGATTCGAACGTAATACTTACTATCATCACGTACGGCTCGATAAAGATATTCGCTTCAGCAACCCCTATTCATTCATGGCCCGCAGCAAGGATATTATCGAAGACGCGTATCCCGGCGACGTAATCGGCCTTTTCGATACCGGCAATTTCAAGATCGGTGACACCCTGACGGAAGGCGAGGATTTCTATTTTACCGGTATCCCTACTTTCTCGCCCGAGATTTTCAAGGAACTGGTGAATAAGGATCCGATGAAGACCAAGCAACTGGAGAAGGGCATCCAGCAGCTCACCGATGAAGGAGTGGCGCAGCTATTCACACAATTCGGCGGCACGAAGAAGATCATCGGTTGCGTGGGTGAACTGCAGTTTGAAGTGATCCAGTACCGACTGCTGCACGAGTACAGCGCGGCCTGCGAGTTCAGGAGCCTGCCTTTTTACAAGGCCTGCTGGCTCACCTCCGGGGATCAGAAAAAGCTGGAGGACTTCCTGAGGTTTAAACAACAGAACTCCGCAGCAGACAAAGACGGCCACCCCGTTTACCTGGCGCAGAGCGAGTGGTTCCTCAATACCGAGATCCAGAATAACCCGGAAATAGAATTTCACTTCAGCTCGGAGATCCATAAATAATTCATCCGCGCAGGATATTCCGGTAATACTTCCAGTGGATCACCAGGTGGAAGATGGAGATCACCGCCATTGCGACACCAAAATCAACGTGCAGCGTATAAATTGTTTTTATTCCCGGCAATGCGAACCCATATACCAGTTTGGCCGTAATCACCAGCCCGAGTAAAGCCGACACCAGGAAGCTCAGCAGCAGTGCGCTGTTCCAGATACGCAGGAATACGGAACGCCTGATGATTTTCTTTGCAGACAGCAATTGCAGGATGGCCCAGGCTGCAATCAGGGGCAGGGCTACAGAAAGAAACGCGTAATCATACCGGTTGCCATGGCGGTGCTGGCCGCTATTCTGTGCCTTCGTTTCTTTTTGTGGCAGGTAACCGATTTGTTTCTGTTCAGCCGGCGCCAGCGGTGTCTCCGTGGCCAGCCGTTTCTGCTTCTGCTCAGCGGTTGGTTGGACAGTTACCGCTCGGGTTGGTGTTGTTTTCACCGGTTCTGAAGCGTCGGTGGCCGTGTTTGTTATGATTCCGGGAGACTCCTTTATTTCAACCCCGGCATCCGCGGGCGGGATGTTCGCAATATTCGCCGCCTTTTCGAAGATCGTGGCCGTATCATGGATGGAGTCGTCGCAGAAGCCGTCCTTGTCCGTGTCGGTAAACTGCCCGCACTCACCGGTACAGTTGATCACACTGTCACTACACTGCCCCGATGATCGCTGGGTGAGGCATAACAGCAGCACGATCCACAAACATCTCATCATCCTCAATTCTGCAATAAAGTTCAGCTCAATGATCGCCGCCACCGATGATAATTGTCATCGTGATCTGTTAATTTAGTATCGAATAATACTGCTATGAGAGTCATCGTCTTTTTATTATCCCTCGCCTGTATTGCAGCAACTGGTTCCGCCCAATCGCTCAGCAAAGAAGAACAACAGGTCGTACGCACCATACATGAAAACCTGCCGCGGCACCTCGCCCTGCTGCAGCAGGTTGTTGACATTAACAGCGGCACCCTGAACGTTGCCGGTGTGCGTGCAACAGGAGATGTGTTCCGGAAGGAATTCGACCGGATCGGCTTTACCACCGAATGGATCAGTATGCCGGATTCAATGAAGCGGGCGGGCCACCTGGTGGCTTCGATAAAAGGAAATAAGGGTAAGAAGCTTTTCCTGATCGGCCACCTCGATACGGTGTTCGAACCGGATATGCCGGCCAACCCATACCGCAAGGTGAATGACTCTACCATCACCGGGCAGGGTGTAGAAGATATGAAGGGCGGCGACGTGGTAGTACTTGCGGCGCTGGAAGCGCTTCAGCAGAATGGCTTACTGGATGATGCTGCCATCACGGCTTATTTTACCGGTGACGAGGAAAAGAGCGGCTCACCGGAAAGCATCAGTCGCGGTGATTTCATTGAACGGGCCCGCAGGCATGATATAGCGCTCGCTTTTGAAGGCGCTATCGGTTCTACCATCGCAACCGGCCGCCGCGGGTCGAGCGGATGGCAGCTGAAGGTATACGGGAAGCAGGGACATTCATCCGGCGTTTTTCATCCCACCTATGGTGCGATTTACGAGACTGCGCGAATTCTGAATGAGTTCAGGCTGAAACTTTCTGCAGAACCTTATCTCAGCTTCAACCCGGGTATCATAGCCGGAGGAACAGAACTCCATTATGACTCCGCAAGGATCACCGGAACGGTGTCGGGCAAAACAAATATCATATCGCCTTATTGTATCACGCAGGGTGATCTGCGTTTTCTTTCTGAAAAACAAAAGCTGAAAGCAAGGGCCCGTATGCTTGCCATCGTCAATGGAAAGAACCTGCCGGGTACCCGTGCGGAAATACGGTTCTATGATGGTATACCGGCAATGGAGCCAACCGAGGGAAACCTGAAACTGGCGCGGATGCTGAGCAAGGTTTCTGTGGACCTTGGATACGGACCTATACGTCCTGGTGATCCTGCTGGCAGAGGAGCTGGTGACATTTCCTATATCGCGCAATACGTAGACGCACTGGACGGCCTCGGTTCAGAAGGATGGGGTGGGCACGCCCCTGGCGAAACGATGAGCCTGTCCAGTTTTGAAAGGCAGGTGCAACGCGCGGCGATATTGATCTACCGGTTAACGCGGTAACAGCAAGACCATCGCGCCTGCCACCGCTGCCCCCACGAGTGTATTCAGGAAATTGACGGCATTGTTACCGATGACATGTTTTCGCTCCAGTACTGCGCCAAGAAAGGAATCGGCAAGGTTACCAACTGTTCCTGCCACCAGGATGGCCAGGAAGGCAGCTCCGTGCCAGCCGCTGCTCAAAACATACACCAGCGCAATTGCCAGGCTGCCCGCCACTCCGAAAAGTGTGCCTTCCAGGCTGATCACGCCGTTTTCGCCACGCACATCGGGTTTCAGTGTAGTGATATTATAGCATCGCCGGCCGTATATCATTCCCAGCTCGGCCGAGACGGTGTCGGCGGTTGCAGAAGAAAAAGCCCCGGCAATCATTACCAGGATAATCGCCTGGTGCGATTCGGAAATAATGCCAAACAAAGCCAGCAACGCAGCCAGTCCGCCATTTGCAAAAACCTGCGCTGCGTTTCTTCTGCCTTTGTTTGCTTCGGCAAACCCGGAAGCTTGCTTTGCCGAAGTTTTCCAGGAAGTAGCGCTGACGGCAAGAAAGAAAAACATGCCCAGCAACAGGATACCCGTGATGCCGCTGCCCTCATAGATCAGGGCTGCGAGAAGCGCCGCGAGCAAGGCGCCGGGAATGTCGAGCTTGCGCGCCGGCACGGTGAGCGCGGTCAAAACCGGCAATACGATATAAAAAACAGTAGCAGTGAGATCCATAGCGTTGTTTCAGCGATGAAGGTATTCCATTGGCCGCATGAAAATATTTCCGGTAAGCGGGAAATTATCATTGACTTTAAATCAGAATATTGCGATGTTGCAGGCTCTAACGCGTTCTATGTGGCAGGAACTTCAACAAAGACTATCCGGGGAACTGTATTATGACGAGTCGGTATTGCACCGGGCGATGCGCCTGAGTTATGCAACCGATGCTTCCGTTTACCAGGAGAAACCTGTGGCAGTGGCTATCCCGCGCAACACCAACGATCTCCGTGAACTTATCGTTTTTGCGGGTCAAAACAAACTTTCACTTATACCCCGGGCGGCAGGAACCTCGCTTGCAGGACAGGTAGTAGGTAGCGGCATCGTGGTGGATATCTCGAAATACTTTACTGCTATCGGAACCGTTAACGAAACGGAACAATGGGTGGAGGTGCAGCCCGGCGTGATCCGCGACGACCTGAACCTGTTCCTGAAGCCATACGGGTTGATGTTCGGCCCGGAAACGTCAACCGCCAACCGCGCGATGATCGGCGGAATGATCGGTAACAATTCCTGTGGGCTTCATTCCATCATCTGGGGCGACACGCGTGAGAATATCGTTGAAATTACCTGCCTCTTGTCAGACGGATCAGAAGCAGTCTTCACCGAACTGGATGAGAAAGGTTTCGCCGGTAAATGCCTCCTGAAGAATATGGAAGGCGGTATTTACCGGGAACTTCACAAACTGCTCGACGATCCCCGGACCGCTGCCGCGATAAACGAAGGCTTTCCCAGGGCTTCCGTGCATCGCCGGAATACCGGTTACGCGCTCGACAGCCTGCTGCAGATGTACCGGAATGGTAAGTTCAACCTTTGTAAGCTCATTGCCGGTTCAGAGGGCACCTTGTGTTTCATTACTTCGGTTAAATTGAAGCTGCGTCCATTACCGCCATCTCACCGTTGTATAGTGGCCGTGCATACCCATACCATCAACGAATCGCTGCGCGCCAACATCATTGCGCTGGAACATCACTGTTCGGCATCCGAACTTGTTGATGATATCATCCTCGAGTATACCCGCAGCAACATAGAGCAATCGGCCAACCGTTTTTTTGTAGAGGGTGCCCCACGGGCGATCCTGATGGTGGAATTCTTTGCCGAATCAACCGAGGCATTACACCAGCAGTCACAGCTGTTTATTGCGAAACTTCAATCCCTTCAACTCGGGTATGCATGGCCGGTGTTGTTCGGCGTCGAGACAGACAGCGCCTGGAACCTGCGCAAAGCCGGTCTGGGCCTGCTGCGTAACGAGCCGGGAGACACACAACCGGTGAACCTGATTGAAGACTGTGCCGTCGACGCGAATGATCTTCCCGCGTATATTGAAGACCTCGAACAGTTGTTGAAAAAACACAATACGCGTTATTCGATGTATGCGCACGCCGGCGCCGGC
>DASVBM010000412.1:0-2833 GCA_036375835.1 Chitinophagaceae bacterium
TCAAAGGCGTGATGTCGATGGACCCGAAAAAGGCGGCAATGATGTATCCCGACGCGAATTTCACCATGCGTGTTTCATACGGCAGCGTGAAAAGTTATGAGCCGCGCGACGCGGTGAAATACGATTACGTGACTACCATGAAAGGCGTGATGGAAAAATATGTACCGGGTGATTACGAGTTTGACCTGCCGAAGGACCTCATCGAAAAATACAAGGCAAAGGATTTCGGACCGTACATGGATAAGAAAGAGAAAGACATCGTGGTTGGTTTCATCACCACCAACGACATTACCGGCGGCAATTCCGGCTCACCGGTTATGAATGGCAATGGCGAACTGATCGGCCTGGCCTTCGACGGCAACTACGAAGCCCTCAGCCACAAGATCGCGTTCGACAAAGACCTTAACCGCACGATTAACGTAGACATCCGCTACGTGCTCTGGGTGATCGACAAGCTCGGCGGCGCTAAGAATATCATCAGCGAGCTGAAGATCATGAAATAGTTTTTTTGTTGATTGATTTTTAAAGAAGAGGTTCCCCTTTCCGGGGAGCCTTTTCTTTTAGGCGGGAGGCTGGAGGCGGTAGGCTGGAGGGGCGGTCGATAGATGAATGGGTATTGTTCTGAGCAGTCAGCAAAGTCAGCGAAGTCAGCGGAGTCAGCGATAGTCAGCAACGTCCCATGTGTCCCACTTGTCCCATTTGTCCCATTCCTGGTGGCCGGCTGAAATACAAAACAAGCGGCAAACTCAACCAGGACCTCCAAATTTGTGACGGGCTTCGGTATTGGGTGTGACGGGCTCCACGAAAACCTGGGACGAACGTCAATTTCTCCTCATTGCCTCCTCGATGCCTCCTCGGATCAAGGCCAGTTCTCCTCGGAATCCGAGGAGGAACTAAGGAGGCAATGAGGAGGAAAAGAGGAGGAAGAGTGGCGGCCTGCAGTCCCAGCCTAACGTCTAACGCCTAATGCCGAAAGACCCCTCGCGGGGTGCGACTGCGACAAAGAAGGTTGGGCCCGGGGCGGGATACCGGAAAGCGGGCTGGCGGCAAGAGAGGGTTCAGTTCTGAAGAGTCAGCGGAAGTCAGCTGCGTCCCATTTGTCCCATGCGTCTCAGGAGCCCGCAGCTCAGACTGCGAACCAACGTTAGGCCAGGGGTCGATCGGCGATAGGTGGATATGTATTTTTCTGAATGACCAGCGGAATCGGCAGGCGACCATTTGCATTTATCGCCCTTGTTTCATATTTTGTTTCCCACCCTAAACCGAAAAACATGGATAAATTCGTTTCCTGCGAATTAGCCGTGCATCGCGGCCAGCAGCGGATACTGCTGCGGTTTCAAAATAGCCCGGACCTCAACAAGCGCGTACGTTCCATACCGGGGTGCAAATGGAGCCAGACCCTGCATTGCTGGCATGTGCCGGATACGGTGGAGAACCGTGAGCGGTTTGGTATTCGAATAAAGTCTGCGGCGGAGGCCTTCTATAATATTACGAAGGAGGGAGGAAAACTCAAACAGCTGGCAACAGCGAAGTTTTCGCAGGCGAACAAAGATGCGTTCAGACAATTTGTGCAGTTGCTAAGCCTGAAGGGATATAGCCCGGCCACTGTGAAGACATACAGCAGTGAGTTCAGCGTTTTTCTTCAAACGCTGGGAAATCATGCTGCCGGGTCGCTCGATACAAGCCGCATCAGGGATTACCTGGAATATTGCCATCTGAAATTACATCTTAGTGAAAATTCGATTCACAGCCGGATGAATGCCCTTAAATTTTATTATGAGCAGGTATTGGGTCGCGAGCGCTTTTTCTGGCAGATACCCAGGCCGAAAAAACCATTACTGTTACCGAAACTTCTGAACGAATCGGAGTTAAGAAGGTTGTTTAATGCATTAAAAAACAAAAAGCATAAGGCGATGCTGTTTACTGCCTATAGTGCCGGTTTACGGGTGAGTGAGCTGGTAAATCTGAAACTGGCGGATATAGACAGTAAACGGATGCAGATTTTTGTCGCACGCGCGAAAGGGAAAAAGGACAGGTATGTGGGGCTTAGCCCGGTGCTGCTGGACATTCTCCGCCAATACATCAAAGAATACCGGCCAGGGCCTAAGGTATATTTGTTCGAAAGTGAACAAACCGGAACCGCCTACCCGGTTAGAACGGTGCAACAGATCTTTTCAAATGCGAAACGGGAAGCAAAGATCAGCAAGGAGGTGGGCATACATAGTTTAAGGCATAGCTTCGCAACGCACCTGCTGGATAAGGGGACGGATATACGGTATATCAAGGACATCCTGGGCCATTTCAACATTAAAACTACGGAACGATACCTGCATGTGAGCCGGCAACAACTGGTAAACGTGGTGAGCCCATTCGACGATCTCTGGAACAGCAGCCCTTTAGAGTGGTAGTACGATTAGCGCTACTAATCATTGAAAATGTATAACAGTAATCAACTGGATATCAGGAGTGTGCAGATTTTGTATCCAGCGTCTAATAGCGTAAATTAGCGTGTTAGCACCAATTTAAAATGAGACAGCGTACATCAATAATAATCATCCTGACCATTTTATTTGGACAGGTATATGGACAAGCAGACACCACAACTGTTTATAAAGGACTTGAAACAAAGAAATTTTATTCAGTAGGACTTTCTTCCCAGACAACAAATGGCCGGGGAAGATATGAGGTCAACGGGAAAAAGGTTTCAAAATCCACTTACGACAAATATGAATCGACTTGGAAAAATATGGAGACCTGCTGTCCTTGTATTTTGAAATCATACGATGAACAGGATGTCCTTCTTCGTGAAGCTGTTTCATGCACAGACTGCGGA
>DASVBM010000427.1:0-10751 GCA_036375835.1 Chitinophagaceae bacterium
ATGCCAGCTAAAAAACAAATGTTATAATCGGGTTGGTACGCTGCGAAAGCCTCATCGGGCAATGGCTGCAGTTCGTTAACTTCGGCGTCCTTTTTATGAAAGAAACACCGGAGTATATAGAAGTGGTGGGCGCAAGGGAGCATAACCTGCGCAATATTGACCTGGCCATCCCGAAAAACAAGCTCGTTGTATTCACCGGTGTAAGCGGAAGCGGAAAGTCTTCACTGGCTTTCGACACCATTTACAACGAAGGGCAGCGGCGTTACATGGAAAGTTTCAGCGCCTATGCCCGGCAGTTTATCGGCGACATGGAACGCCCCGATGTAGACAAGATCAGCGGCCTCTCGCCGGTAATATCCATTGAACAAAAGACCACGAATAAAAACCCGCGCTCGACCGTTGGAACCGTCACGGAGATATACGACTTCCTCCGCCTGCTCTTCGCGCGGATCGGCGAAGCCTACAGCTATCATACGGGGAAGAAGATGGTAAAATTCAGCGAAGAGGAGATCGTTGAAAACATCTTCCGGAAGTTCAAGGGAAAAAAAATCACCCTGCTCGCGCCCCTGATCCGCGGAAGGAAAGGGCATTACCGCGAACTGTTCGAAGAGATCCGCAAGAAAGGTTTCCTGAAGGTGCGGGTAGACGGTGAGATCAAAGACATCACTCCCAAGATGCAGGTGGACCGCTATAAGATACACGATATTGAAGTAGTGGTTGACCGGCTGGCGGTGACCCCCGACATGAAGGTGCGGCTGAGCCAGAGCGTGCAGCAGACATTACGGGTGGGGAAGGACCTGATGTTCCTCCAGATAAACGACATCGAGAAACTTACACAATACAGCAAACAACTGATGTGCGAGGATACCGGCATCAGTTACGAAGAGCCTTCACCCAACAGTTTTTCTTTTAACTCTCCTTACGGCGCCTGCCCGCATTGCAAGGGACTGGGTGCGGTGTATACTGCAAGCCTCGATGCGATTTTACCCGACCGCAGCCTCAGCATCAAAGAGGGTGGGGTAGCTCCGCTGGGTGAAGAACGCGAAGCTGCGATGTACCAGCACGTGGCGCAGCTTTGCAAACGGAATAAGATCAGCCTCGACAAACCGATTTCCGCTATCCCGGAAAAAGGCCTGAATATATTGTTGTACGGGAACGAGCAGGGCGAACTGGCTGAGGATGACGAGTACACCGAAGACGATCCTTCCGCTGTATACGAAGGTGAATTCGAAGGAGTGATACCGATGCTCAGGCGATGGTTCACCGGCAGTAACAGCAGTGACAGCCTCCGTGAATGGGCGGAGAAATACATGGAACTGAAGACCTGTCCCGCCTGCCTTGGCGCAAGGTTGAAAAAAGAAAGCCTCTGGTTTAAGGTTGCCGAACGGAATATCTCGGAGCTGAGCGGGATGAACCTCGACAAGCTGATGGCCTGGTTTCAATCGGTGGAAGAAAAGCTGAGTGCAAAGCAGAACCAGATTGCGCGGGATGTGCTGAAAGAGATTCGCGAAAGGTTACAATTCCTGCTTGACGTTGGCCTCAACTACCTCTCCCTGAACCGCCCTTCCAGAACACTCAGCGGCGGAGAGTCGCAGCGCATCAGGCTGGCTACGCAGATAGGATCGCAATTGCAGGGCATCACCTATATACTTGACGAACCATCGATCGGTTTACACCAGCGCGATAACCACCGGCTGATTGAGGCTTTAAAAAACCTGCGGGATATTGGCAACAGCGTGCTCGTAGTGGAACACGATAAGGATATCATGATGGCTGCTGACCAGCTGGTGGATATTGGTCCGCGGGCAGGAACACACGGCGGCAGGATCGTTGCAGCCGGCACACCACAGCAGGTACTGAAAAGCGGGAGTGAGACGGCGCAGTACCTCAGCGGGCAGAAAACGATCGCCGTACCTGAAGAAAGAAGAAAGGGCAACGGAAACTTCCTTGAACTGAAAGGCGCTACGGGCAACAACCTGAAAAATGTTTCCGTTAAATTCCCGCTGGGAAAACTGATCGTGGTAACCGGTGTCAGCGGCAGCGGCAAGAGCACGCTGATCAATGAAACGCTTTACCCGATCCTGTCGAAGCACTGCTACAACAGTAAATATCCCTGCATGCAGTACAAATCGGTGGCAGGGCTTGACCATGTCGACAAGGTGATTGAGATTGACCAGTCGCCGATCGGCCGTACACCGCGTAGCAACCCGGCAACGTATTGCGGTTTCTTTACCGAGATCCGCACCTTATTCGCTTCGGTGCCCGAGGCAAAGATCCGTGGTTATAATGCCGGCCGCTTTTCTTTCAACGTAAAAACCGGGCGCTGCGATCTCTGCGAAGGCGGCGGGTTGCGTGTGATTGAAATGAACTTCCTTCCGGACGTGTATGTGCATTGCGAGAAATGCAACGGGAAAAGGTATAACCGTGAAACGCTGGAGATCCGGTATAAGGGAAAATCGATCAGCGACGTCCTGAATATGACGGTCGACGAAGCCTGCGAGTTTTTTCAACCGGTGCATTACCTCTACCGGAAGATCAAGGTGCTGCAGGATGTAGGCCTCGGGTATATCACACTTGGCCAGAGTGCGGTAACGCTCAGTGGCGGGGAGGCCCAGCGGGTGAAGCTGGCCACCGAACTGAGTAAGAAAGACACCGGCAAAACGTTTTATATCCTGGATGAGCCTACTACGGGCCTGCATTTCCAGGATATCCAGCACCTCCTCGACGTGTTGAACAAACTGGTAGACCGGGGGAATACGGTGCTGGTGATTGAACACAACCTGGATGTGATCAAAGTAGCCGACCATATCATCGACCTGGGACCGGAGGGTGGCGATGGCGGGGGCGAGGTCCTGTTTGAAGGAACGCCCGAAGCGATGGCCGGCAACAAACGAAGCCATACGGCCCGTTTCCTGCAACATGAACTGGCAGTGAACGGTAAAAACAATTAAACCAATATCTTTATCGGCATGGTTGAGCAGAAAATTATCGTTTGCCTGGATGACGACCCGGATGACAGGGACCTTTTAACCAGCGCCATTAAGGACGTCGATTCTTCCCTGAAAGTGATCAATGGCGACAATGGTATCAAGGGAATGTACATACTCGAGCAACTGAAGCAGATCGGGCAGATTCCCTGCCTCATCATACTCGATCTGAACATGCCGCTGATGGACGGGCAGCAAACGCTTGCCGAAATCAAGAAAGACGCGGACCTGAAAAAGGTGCCGGTAGTGGTTTTCACTACATCCTCTCTCGAAAAGAACAACACTTATTTTTCTACGCAGGGCGTACCGGTGGTCATCAAGCCCGTGAGATACGGCAGTATCGTGGACCAGGTAAGGGAGTTGCTCTCTTACTGCAAATAGAAACTAGGCTTCCCTGACCATGTAGATATGCGGGATGCCATCTTCCAGGTAACCTTCGCCCACCTGCCTGAATCCAAACGATTCATAAAAATGTTTGAGGTATTCCTGCGCCCCGATGCGGATAGGGCCTTTTCCGAATAACCGGTAACATTGGTCGATCGATTCCTGCATCAGTTTTCTTCCCACACCGCTGCGCCGGTATTCCGGCGAGGTGACCACGCGGCCGATACTCATCTCGCTGTAGGCTGCGCCCGGTGGAAGTAATCGGGTGTAACCGGCAAGCTCATCACCCGACCAGGCCATCAGGTGATGAGCCTTTTGATCTTTGTGGTCGGCGTCCTGGAAGACACAGTTTTGTTCTACGACGAACACCTCGTTACGGAGGTGAAGTATCTCATACAACTCTGAAGGCGTCAGCGCCCCGAACTTTTTACAACTGAAGAAGATCACTTTACATGTGTTTTTAAGAAAGCTGCGATTCCTGCGTAGGCATCATTGGTGTTTCCCGAAGACCATACGCCATGTCCTTCGCCGGTATAGACCTGGTACTGATTTACTACTCCGGCCTTGTTTAACCGGTTCACCAGGCTGTCGCTCTGGTGCAGGGGTACAACGTTATCATTTGTTCCGTGCAGGATAATAGTCGGAGTTGAAGCGCTGTTTACAAAAAACAGGGGACTGGCGTCATGATATGCCGATGGGTTGGAAGCCGGGGTTCCTCCCATGAACAATGCAAGCATCCATTGCACGCTGCCGGTGCTGTTCTGGTAGAGGTCTTTCATGTCAGTGGGACCGAACATATCGGCAACCGCCTTGAAACGGCCGGGTTGCTGGTATGCATACAATAAGGCCAGGTGTGCACCTGCGCTGGCGCCGCCAACAGCCATCAGCCCGGTGTTGAACTGGTACTCGTTTGAGCGATCCCGGATAAACTGTACCGCTTCGCTGAGGTCATCGAGTTGCGCAGGCCAGAGATTTCCACCCGAGTTAGCCAGCCGGTAGTTGATATTGAAGAATGCATAGTCAGGCAACAGGGTACGCAGGGCTGCTACCGTTCCATTCATTTCGGATTTGTCGCCTGCCACCCAGGCTCCGCCGTGAACGATGATCAGGGCTTTGGTTGACGCGGAAGTTCTGCCTGCGGGCAGGTATATATCCATGGTTTGCTGGGTATCCGAACCGTAGCTAACGTTGAATAGATCTTTCGCGGCAAGGCCAGTGCCGCCTGTATCGTTTTTTTTACATGCTACCGCCGTCATCATTAACACCATGCTGAGAATTATCGCATTCTTCATTAGTATGAATTGATAAAAATTACACCTGCAAATACTGGTGTTCTGTTAATTTAACGGGCAACAGCTGGTACCACCGGGATGCTTTCGTTGCCGGATTCGCTTACCGACTGCACCGCAAAGAAATAATTGTCTTTTGAATATGGAAGCGTGAACCGCGTTTCCGTGGTAAAATATTTACGCTGCCATACGGGGCTGGTGGTTTCCCGGACCAGCACATAATATCCTTTTGCCTTTCCGGCCGCCGGGGGCGACCAGTTCAGCGTAGTTGAATTGGTGAGGTTACGCGTTTCCACTTTTACATCTGCAGGCATACCCGGTGCGCTGGCGAGGTTGGCGAGCACCGACACATTCATAGCAGTATTCTTCCGCAGGTATTCAAAATCCATAAACTCGGCGAGGTCGCCATAACGTACACCGTTTTCGGTGCGGATATCCTGGTGCTGGTGTTCATAGTTCTCATTCATCTCGGTTACCCTTACGGCGGCGAAGCCACGCTGTACAAAAGGTGTGTGATCGCCTCCGCGGAGAAAACGGTCGTTGCGGTAAATCATCACCACTTCGAGTTGGTCAACATACCGTTCCCCGATTTCTTTCACATAACGGGCGAGTTGTCTCGCCTTCCCATCGTTCTCGAGGCCCAGGTTGCGGATATTGGCGATGGCCCTGCCGGTATCGGAAACGGAAAACGACTCGCTGAATACCCGGACCCGGGTGTTGTCGATGATACGCGTTTCACTGCTGTTATTGCTGCCCATGATGTCGTTGTTGAGCAGGGCTTCTACATTCCAGCCTTCGCGCTGCGCTTTCCCCGCTAGGAAGTTTGCGCCGAGCAGGCCCTGTTCCTCACCGCTGAACGCGACGAAGATTACGGTGGCCGGAAATTCATAGCGGCTCATCACCCGTGCAGATTCCAGCACCGCGGCAACGCCGCTGCCGTCGTCGTTTGCGCCCGGCGCGTCGGTGGTGGTGTTCATTACGTCGGAAGCCCGGCTGTCGAGGTGTCCGCTGATCATGAATATGCGTTTGTCATTTACGTCGGTTCCTTTCAGCACCGCAATCACATTTCCAAGCATCGTAGGCTTGTTCACTCTGCGGTTATCCGCCGGGAGGGTAGTAGTATCGATGTAAGCGCTGAGCCTGCCCGAGCTACCGGCGGCGAACTGCCGGAACTTTGCCAGGACCCATTCACGTGCGGGACCGATACCGCGGCTGCCCGACTGTGCGCTGAGCGTATTCCGGTTGCCGAAAGACACCATACTATTGATATATGACCGGAGCGAGTCGGCGGAAACGGCGCCGACCATAGCGGCGATCTCCGGATCACGGTGAATAGTGGTCTGTGCCAGGGCTGGCAGGGAAAGCAACGCAAGGGTTGCAAGCATGAATTTTCTCATGGGACTAAGTTACAGAACCGAAACCAGCGGGGAAGGAGGGGAAATAAAAAAGCACCAGGAGAAAAACGTACTTGCGTACATCATCAACCCGATGCTTTTTTATTTTTTTTCTGAGTCGCTAAGCCGGTGAAGGCCGCTTCTCAAAACGTACCATTCGTTTTTCACTGCCGAAGCGGCGAAACGTGGTGGTACTTAGTGCCGAACCGTTTGACGGGCTCAACCCTAACCTGCCTTGTTATCATGCCAGCGGGAGCTGGCGATGTTATCGGCGGGATTTCGTGTGGCGGCGATCTTTTTGAGGGATGCTGCCTCACACCAGTGTTGTTATCATACCAGCCGGAGCCGGATGTTATCTACTGGATTTGTAAGCTTTAACCTTTTGAGGGGTCTTGCACTTACACCCGGGTTGTTTCAATTACCGAAGTACTTGTTATCTCCGGGTTTTAGTGGAACGGTTCCGTTTGACCGGCCCCGCCTCACCGAACCAGGTTCAGGTTTAACCCACCGGAGTGGATAGTCCTTAGCCTGGATCTTTTTTAACTGCTGATGGATATTTTACTACCTCGATCATCAATTACAACACCAAGATAATTCACATAATCTGCTGGTTCCAAATTTTCAGGCTCATTGTTCTGCACCTGTTGCGCACCGGGTTTTGCACAAAAAATGTGCATAAGCAGGCGTCGGGAGATTCTGCTGAAACGCTTTACTGCTGTGGATTACAGCGAATTGTTTAATGGAAGCATATCCGGGCTATGCACAGGATTCTGCACAAGGGCTGTGGATACCGCGGGCTTATGGCGGGTGGCGGATGGCTTATGACGGATGGCGAATGGTCTATGCCGCTGATTATTCATGCACCACCAGCACGGGTACCTCGCTCTGGTAGGAAAGCTTTTTGGTTGTACCGCCTCCTTTCTTGAACAGCTTGTCGAAGAAAGAATGTTGTTTCTGTATCGCGATGATCAGGTCGATGTTCTTTTCTTTCGCGAAAAGATTCAGTGCCTCATCAATATCGAACAATCGCA
The DNA here is from genome assembly GCA_036375835.1 of Chitinophagaceae bacterium. Classification (GTDB taxonomy): domain Bacteria; phylum Bacteroidota; class Bacteroidia; order Chitinophagales; family Chitinophagaceae; genus JAEZDC01. Next base: position 7,086 of record DASVBM010000427.1, read on the forward strand.
TGAAATAGAACTCCGGTGTGAACTCGCGGAACATTTCCTCGAAGTCCGCTTTTTCCCTGGTATACGATTCGGAGATCGCGACATAATGCTCAGGATCCACATTCACCACGTGCAATTGCGGGCGGAAGGTTTTGAGAAAATCCTTTATAGGCGCTGAAGGCGTGGTATTGAATACATTTTTAAAATCCGAGGCCAGCATCACGTTCCTGACGTCGCGGTAAACAGATTGCTCGGGTACGATGAGTACCGGGCAGGAACGCGTTTCCGCGAACTTCAGGGTGTTACTGCCGATGAGCACCTGTCCCAGCGGCGACCTTCCCGTGATTCCCATGATCACCAGGTCCGGCCTCCGGTGCCTTACCGCTTTTTCCAGGTCATTGATGAAATCATCGCCCATGTGCGCCAGCGTGTCAATTTTCACCGGGTATTTGCTGTTCAACTGTTGTTTCAGGTGTCCGAGCTCCAGCTTCGCCTGTTCTTCATCCGAAGTCTTGTTGAAGTGATGATACAATAACATCGTTACGCCGTAATGGCCAACCAGGAGCTGCGCCGCGTAATGGGCAGCGTTGAGAGAAGTTTCGGAGAAATCAACAGGAACGATTACTGTATTCATATATAGGAACTTATAATAGCGATAAAGATAGGGGGAAGGATACAAATAACAAGAAGTGGCAAACAAAAAAGGACCGGCATCAGCCAGTCCTTTTTCTTTATCAGGATTTTGGTTTATTGTATCATCACGGTCCTGGTTTCGGTTACCGCTCCGGTGATTATTTTCATGATATACATTCCGGAATTCAGGCGCTGGACATTCAGCGAACAGTTGTTCATTCCTTCCATCAGGGTGTAAACACTGGTGGTAACAACCCTTCCGGACATATCGGTGAGGATCACAGTGGCGCTGGTTGACTTGCTGCTCAATAACTGGGTATTGATCGTTCCCCTTGCAGGAACAGGATAAACATTCTGTATCAGCGCCGTGCTGCCGTTCATGTTTTCGAGGTAGATGATCTGTGAGTGGTTGGATTTACCGGAAACATCCACCAGCTTCAGGCGATAGAATGTTTTACCCGCAGTTCTGTCGTAAGCCTGGTAGCTGAACTCACCAACACCTTTCACGTTTACTGTAGTCATCGGTATGAAAGTTCTTCCATCGGTACTTCTTTCCACAACGAAGTATTCGTTCGCGTCGGTGGAATTCGCTTTCCACTGCAGTATGTTTTCACCTTTCTGCTGCTGGCCACTGAAGCTGATGAGTTTAATGGGCAGCGTATAATAAAAGTTCGCGGCGATGTCATCGATCCTGAACTGCTGCGTTGATGTAGTCTGCCTGAAACGTATTTTCAGGTTGGCAAAGTTTACGTTGCCGGGAATAGGATCGCTCTCCATTACGTCCCATGGCGTAGGCGGGAGGTAATTGCGGAATAGACGTTTGTACTGCAACGGAGAATAAGTAGTTCCCCCATCTGTACTGTACTCCAGTATCAGTTCACTCAGGTTGCTGGCATTGTAGCCATACATACCAAAGGTGAGGTCGATACTTTGCGGAGCCGAAGTGGGTGCAAAGCCGTTGATCTCGAGCGTAGTGCCCGGAACGTTTGTAAAGAAAACGTTTCCGCCGCCGCTGGCGCTCAGATTGTTTGAGGCGTTGACGTTTGATACTTCAGCAGAACCAGCGAAACTAAGGACCCCGTTATTGGCCCAGCCGGAATATGCTGTTACAAGACATGCGTTTGATGGCGTTCCCACGGTCTCCATGGGGTAGCTGTTTTGTGCAGAAGCGGTATAGGAACATGCCGCTACCAGCACTGCTAATGGGTAAAGGTTTTTCATAATAGGATAGTTTTACGACGTAATATTATAATGTCATCCAGACCTAAACAACGAGCATTGTCAGTAAAAATTGTGCAATCGTAGATTCACTATGTGTTACTACGGTCAACCGTCCGAATCGGGTATGAAGATGTTGTTTGCAGTCATGCTGTAACCTTATAAAATCATCTATTCGGAATTTTTCTGTTTTCTCGTATCGTAAATTTTCCTGATACCATAACCGGTTGCGGCGGCAATCATTAGTATAACTCCTCCATCGATGGGTATGTCCGGGTCGCCGCCGGGATCGCCCTGCGCGGAGGCAGAAGGTTGCATCGAGATCATCAGCAGCATACTGAAGATGTATGGCAGAAATTTCATCCCTGTCGTTTTAGTTCACCAGTATTTGCCGGCTGAGGTGGAGCCCGGCGCCGGAGAGTTGCAGTAAATACATTCCGGTTATTATTGATATATCAGGAAAGTAATAACGACCCGTCCCACCGGGATGATTGAACTCCTGCCTTGTAACCACTGCACCCATATTATTAATAAGAACGCAACTGTATCTGCCGGGCCGTCCACTGAACCGGAAACCGGTTGTTCCGGCGGATTGAAACACCGAAAGCTGCGGTGCTTCCCCCGAACAGGTTCTCACCACTTCGCTGGTGATGCCGGATGGGATCATTTTTATTCTGTAATAATTATCACCAGCGGATGCCGCGGGATCGTTGAACACATAACAGCTCTGGCCGTCGGCGGCATTGACAACTCCACGCTGACTGAAATTGGTACCATCTGCGGAATGCTGCACAGCGAACCGCGAACCGGAAGCGCAATCCGCAACGCACCAGCGAATCAAAACCTGCATTCCTTTCTGTGAAGCCTCGAGTTTTGTGAATCGTACCGGGAGCAAAGAGACAGGGCTGATCAACAGCCGGAACCGGTTTGAATCGGAAGCCGCGGCTGTAGCAGCGTTAAAACTCCAGGTGGTGACTGAGTCGGTACCCAGTGGTATCGCAACGGCGGAGACAAGGTCGAGCAGTGTGAGCTGCAAACCGGTGCAGTTGGTTGGAAAGAATTTCAGCAGGTATTGCTTTGGTTCCAGTCCGCTGAGGTCTAACAATATCGTGTCTGTTACGGTGGGAGGCTTTCTTCTTTCTACAATAAAACGCTGATGATCGTGGGCGATAGCGATGTTCCCGCCCGCATTATTCAGCTTCACCGCGTCTTCGTTGCCGATGCCGTTCGAATAAGCGGGATCATAGCGGAGTCTCGTTCCGTCGAGAATAAAGCCGTCTGTGGTTTCCAGGTTGATGGCGAGGTTCTGATCGGGAGACGCCGTTTTAAAATAGTTCAACGATGTGGCAGCGCTGGTTTTAAAACCTTCATTCATCGAAACCGTAAAAGCTGAACCGGTGCCCTGCACCAATACGGCCGCGCCGGACGGGATATAACGCGCATCGGCAGCAACTGCCGTACTGCCTGAATGAGGTGTTCGTTCATATATGCCTGCACCGGTACGCTCAACGAAGTTGTAAGCACCGTAGCCATAGCTTCCCGACTGGTAAGGATCCCAGGTGTAGAATGCAGTGAGACCGGGATAAGCGTTGTGCATGGCTTCGAAATCGATGGCAGCGGGATAAGGGTTGCCGAGCAGCGTATAACCCGTTGCGGACACTGACTGGTAATTGACCAGGTTGCCCTGACGCAACGAGCCGGTTGATCGGAGTATGGTATTGCCGGCAGGCGCTGTCGCCCCCAGTGAGAGGTTTACCGACCTGTCTCCGCGGATGAATATCATATAAGCCTGGTAAGCCGCGATGTCGCCGCTGTTTGTTGCAGCCAGCTGGTTAC
>DASVBM010000190.1:0-2516 GCA_036375835.1 Chitinophagaceae bacterium
TCCATGTGACCCGCATTCGTCCAGGAATTGTTTTTCCAGTTCTTTATTGTCAATTGTGAATGTGGCATTCATCAGGCTGCGGTCTTCTTTTTCCACCAGCGGGCGGAACAGGGGCAGCGCATCCAGGGTGTCATAAAACAGCTTTGCCCGCTCTTTTCCCCGTCTTTCCATTTCATCGAGGCCACCTTCCTGCACGATCCAGCGAAGCGTCAGCAGGGATACGTAGATTGCAAAAACGGGAGGCGTATTCAACATCGAATGGGCTTCGATGTGATTGCGGTAGTCCATGATCGCCGGAATCCTCCGTTTCACTTTGCCGGTAATATCTTTTTTCAATACAACCACGTTCACACCTGCCGCGCCCATGTTCTTCTGCGCGCCCGCATAGATCAGGCTGAACTTCGAAAAATCCAGCTGCCGGTGAAAAATGTCGCTGCTCATATCGGCAACCAGCGGAACCGTGGTTCCCGGGAACTCATGCCACTGCGTTCCTTCAACGGTGTTGTTCGAAGTGATATGAAGGTACCTGCAGTGTGCCGGAACGGTGAATTGCTTCGGTATATAGCTGTGGTTCCGGTCTGCGGAAGAAGCGACTACCAGGGCATTTCCGAAAACACCTGCTTCTTTGATGGCTTTGGCTCCCCAGATACCATTATCGCAATAGGCGGCAGTCTCGCCGTCGTCGAGCAGGTTCATCGGTACCTGCATGAACTGCGTAGTGGCTCCGCCGTGAAGAAACAAGACTTCGTAATCGTCTCCCAGCTGCATCAGTGATTTGACGATGGTCCTCGCTTCATCCAGGACTGCTTCAAACCAGGGTGTGCGGTGGCCGATCTCCAGGATGGATAGTCCCGTTCCATTGAAATCGTGTATCGCCGAGGCGGCCTGATCCAGCACCGACTGCGGAAGTATTGATGGCCCGGAATTGAAATTATGCATTTGCATGTCCTGTCTTTCAGACAAAGTACGTGATTAAATTACTGGGGCAGTCCGGCGCGGAGCACCGCCTGTGTAAAAAATACCTTGAAAACGGTATTGAAAACCAGCACTGGAATCGGGTGGTTTGCAGTCATTCTTAAAGACAAAAACTACTGCACATGAAGAAAATTTTAGCCGGCCTTGCCATGCTATGCAGCCTGCAAAGCTTCAGCCAGTCCTCGGCAACAGAAGACCGCGGCCAGGTTGTATTTGAAAAGTCAAAATCCGCGATCTCCTACAACGGTTTCAGCGTTGAATATCTTTTTCCCAGCTATTCGATGAACAGTGTGGCCTTCAGCAGCAGCGGCCTTGCCCTCTCTTATGAGGCCTATAAACCACTGGGTAAAAGAACAGCGGTTTCGGCGAATATTTCGGCTGTACTGCTGGATGAACTCACAAACCTGGAGTTGAACGTGGGTTTTTATTTTCTGCCCTACAAGGGAATCTACCTGAAGCCGCAGATCGGTTTCGGGCAGTATGGTTTCAACGACGAGTACCTGAAAGAATATATTCCCAAAGGGAACTTCACTTACCGTGCGCAGGCCGGTTATCTCTTCGCGCTGAACAAAGAAGGCAAAAGACCGAAGTTCATAGACCTTGGTTTTGCTTACCATACTGCAACGAATTCGGTACTGACCACGAACTATTTCGGCATCAGCCTGAAATACCTGTGGGGCCCTAAACCCTGATAAACTGTCTCTCATTTCATTAATCATAAAAACTACTGCAACATGATGATCAAACAATTATTCACTGCCGCAGGCGCGCTTGCCCTGCTGGCATCCTGTAGCACAACCAAAACTCCTGTTTCAACGCAGAATTCGGCACCGGGTACAACCGGCAACGCCCAATCGCTTGTGAGGATCACGTCTGACCCTGTACCTGAATTTTACCCGAGGATCAGCCCGGATGGCAAACGGATGGTATTTCATATCCGCGACGACAATAAAAAGAACGGTGTGAATGAGAAATGGAGTATCATGATGATGAACATCGGCCAGCCGGGCCGTATTCCGCTTGTTGGTGCCTATACTATCAGTCCCAGTTTCTTTCCTGATTCGAAAACAGTTCTTTACACTTATCTCAAGCCTTCCCGGCCTGTAATTGCGAAAAGCATGGTGGACGGAGCTTCAGGTATTAATTATATCTCACCCAACGCGATGGGTGACTATGACAACCAGGCAAGTGTTTCACCCGACGGCAAGAAGATTTTATTTGAGGCACTGTTTGGCGGCACCTGGCAGGTTGCCATGATGGATGCGAATGGTATGAACTCAACCATTCTTACCGAAGGCCGCGGTCCACGGTGGCATCCCAAAGGTGACCGCATTGTTTACCAGAAGCAGGTGGGCAAGTATACACAGATATTTGAATATAACCTGGCTACCGGTCAGAGCACACAGCTCACCAGTGGTGAGTACAGCAATGCCGACCCCAGCTATTCGAATGATGGTAATTATATCGCATACAGTTCGTATAGCGACAACCAGAACGAGCACCTGTTTGTGATGCGTGCAGACGGATCGGGTGTAACGCAG
>DASVBM010000431.1:0-2594 GCA_036375835.1 Chitinophagaceae bacterium
CACGCGTTACGGCCAGGAGATCTATAAGAGCGTTGGCTATGAAAAAGCCTGGGACGGAACGCACAACGGCAAGGCGATGCCGGTAGGTACCTACTATTACGTGATCGAGCCGGGCTTCGGCAGGCCGAGGATGTCGGGCTACGTGGTGATACTGCGATAAGCTGAAAAACAAAAAAAGTATAAATAGAAGCCGGCGGATTGCCGGCTTCATTATTTGCTGTGTACCTGATTGATAAGAATCATCCGGTGCTCTGCTTACTGTCATATTTCCCTGAAATAGCCCTGGGTACATTTGAATAGACGAGGATAAAACAGGCTGACCCGGCCGTATGATTTTCGTCATGTTTTCAGATGACAAAGGTCAGGATTTTAGCACGCTGGTGGGATAGATTTGTAATCAGGACCACATATTAGTTTTTGCATTAATAGTATAAATGGGACGTATGGAAATGTGCATCGAAAGAGGGAAGTCACTAACTGATATACAGAAGGAGTTCAACCAGATCTACCCCTTCCTGAAGATCGAGTTGGTAGACAGGAAAGAACCTGTGAAACAGGTTACCGGTGGCCGTTTCGAAGGAACCTGTTATCATGTGGATATCAGCGCATGCAGAACCGTTGCCGACCTGGAAAATGATTTCAGAACGCAGCTTGACCTGCCGATACAGGTATTCCGGAGAGCCGGCAACCTCTGGATTGAAACTTCTCTCACACACGACTGGACGCTTGACCAGCAGAACAGGGAAGGAGAATTGTTCAGTAATCTCCATGCCAGCCTGCGAAAGAAATAAGATTATATATCCTCCCAATAAAAAAAGCGGAATCCTTCCTGATTCCGCTTTTTTTTATTCAACTGCCCTGCGGTTTAATACAACAGGTTCCGCAAGCGTTTTTCATCGAGAATGATAATCTTACCATGTTTGATGTCGATAAGTCCTTCGCTTTTAAAATCGCTCAGCGTACGGATCAGCGATTCAGTGGCTGAGCCTATAATATTTGCAAGGTTCTCTCGGGAAATTTCCAGTGAACCCTTCTCGTCGCGGAATTTAGTGAGTACCTGTATCAAGCCGTTGGCTACTTTTTTCCGCAGCGAACTGTAAGCGAGGTTCAGAAGGCTTTCTTCCTTCTCCACAACATTATGGGTGAGGAGCTTGATAAACTGACGAGCCACCTGCGCGTCATTGTTGATCAGCTCAAGGAAATCTTTCCGCGGTATCAGCATCAATTCCGCGTCTTCAAGGATTTCTGCATTGTCGCGGTAATTTGTTTCTTCCAGGATCGCAGTATATCCAAAGAAGTCACCCGCGCCGTAGATATTCGTGATCAGCTCTTTCAGGTCTTCATTGGTGCGGCTCACTTTCACTTTTCCGCTGATGATGAAGAATACCGCTACCGGGCGCTGCCCCTCGGTATACAAAGTTTGTTTTTTCTTATAGCTGTTTACCTCGCGTTCATCCGAAGTAAGTTGGACCTTGCCTGTTTTTTCGGCACTCTGCAGAAATTCATTTACGCCTTTTGCGTCCTGTGTGAACGTTTTCTTCAGCGCATCGGTTTTCCGCAGCCTTGCTTCGATAGCGTTCAGCAATTCGATACCATCGAAAGGTTTGGTAATGTAATCGTCGGCACCCATTTCCATTCCTTTACGGAAGTCGGATTTTTCCGATTTGGCCGTGAGGAAGATAAAAGGGATTGTTGCCGTCTGCGGATTCTTGCTCAACATATGCAGCACACCATACCCGTCGAGTACAGGCATCATGATGTCGCAGACAATCAGGTCAGGCAATTCGCGGAACGCGATCTCAACGCCCTCCTTGCCATTCGGCGCGGTAAACACCTGGTAGTTCGATAATTCGAGTATCTCCGCTGTATTTTCCCGCACGTCGTCATTATCCTCGATCAGTAGAATCTTTTTCATTGGTTAAGGTTTGTGGAATATGAATATAAAAACTTGTTCCTTTTTCCAGTTCACTGTGCATGTCTATCCTGCCATTCATCAGCTCTACGTATTTCGCAACGATGTGGAGTCCCAGTCCGGTACCCTGGATGTTCGCCGCATTTTTTGCCCGGAAGAAACGTTCAAACAGGTGCTCCTGGTCTTCTTCCGAAATGCCGATGCCCTGGTCTTTTACAGCCAGTACCAGTTCCCTTTCACCTTTGTTCAATTCAACCTCTATCGTGGCATTCTCCGGTGAGAACTTGATGGCATTGGAGATGAGGTTGGAGAGTATGTTCCGGATCAGCGCGGGATCTGCCAGCGTATCGCCCTGTCCCCGGTGCACCAGCCTGATCACCTGTCCTTTCCGGGTGATCTGCTCGAAGCCGTGGATAGTGTTTTCCACCACAGCCGCATAATCTTCGAAAGGCAGCACTTCAAGCTTCGACGTTACCGAACCTTCCTCCAGTTTGCCAAGCGACAGAAAATCCTCAAGAATGCTTTTCATGTCGGAAACTGCATTCTTTATCCGGTCGATGTGTTTTTCCCGTTTGCCTGCATCATCCGGGCCATTATATTTCGATAGCAGGAAAGCGGAAGACAATATCGTGCTGAGCGGGGTACGGAACTCGTGAGATGCCATAGTTACAAACCTCGACTT
>DASVBM010000432.1:0-3486 GCA_036375835.1 Chitinophagaceae bacterium
ATAAAGGAAGATGAATGATTGTTGCCGCGAAACCAAGAGACACTGTTGTGTAAACGTGCCCGCAGAGTCCTTGCAAGGTTGGTGGAAGCGTTAAACATGCGGTTAAGAGACTCTGCGGAAAAGGGAGGTCTGACGGAATGGATGTATTTGTAGAGAACGTTACAGAGAATCTGCCTCACACCTTTACCGTATACTGCACCCAGCCATTCCCCTGCGTATACATCTTATCAAACTCGTTCTTCGCGGCCGAGGATAACTGCGAACGGAACTTCTTTGCGCGGGTATCGGTTGCCGCGCCTTCGTCGGTTCGGATCACACGGCCTTTTGATCTTTCGATCAGCCTGCCATATAAACCCTTCGCGGGAAAGTTCTTCGATCCGCCCCATTCCTTCGGAATCTTAGCCTGCACCAGCGGCATCATCACCACCAGGTCTTCCGACTCCATGAGCTCGAGGCCGCTGCGGGAGGCAGTACCATTATGACTGCCATGGTGGCCAACTTTATACAGGACGGTATTCTTTAAAAGTTCAACGGTGTCTTTTCCTCCCTTCTTCAGCAAGGCCTGTTTTACATCCGGCTTGTGCCAGCCCATCCAGTTGCCGGACTGCGCATCACCGGGCAGCAGGATCACCTTGCCGTCGTTGCCGATTTCTATCGCCATCGCCAGGCTGGTGTTATTGGTGAGGCTGGTTACACGTAGCGCGATGGCGGAAGCGGTCTCGAGCCAGTCGTTCTCTATCTGCCGCCATTTATAGTCCTCCGATTTATAGCGCTTCATGAACTCCGCTTCGGCCGTGCCGCTGAGCTTGTAAAGATCACCGAAGGGCGAAACGCCTTCTTCCAGTTTGATGCCGGCGGAAAGAATGCCATTGCCGGGCCTTCGCTTTTTACCGGCAGCGGCCGAGGCGGCAGCGAGGTGATACATCTCATCGTCCTCCATCACGATCCTGAAATAAGAAAGATCCTCGTCGCGCGGCGGACCGAGGATATAAAACTTACATCCCTCCGCTCCTTCCAGGTCCCTGATCACCTCGCCGGGCTTCCGGTAACGGAGTTTTTTTCCTTTGCTTTTGATATACTTTACCGCATCGTCGTTCGTACGCTTGCCCGCGGCCAGGCCTTTGCTGTGCAGCGTGCCTTCTTCGAATTCGATCAGCCGCAGGGTGTCTTCCATCGACTGCCTTCGTGCGGCCAGGCCTGCATTGAAGCCCCGCACCGGCGAGCTGCCTCTTTCCTGCAACTTCATCTGCCTTACCGCTTTTGCCGCCACCGCCTTCAGCTCTTTCAGCTTCTTCTCATATTTTTCCCTCAGTATCTTACCGATGGTATCACTCTCGTCTTCGATCCAGCTCATCCATACCTGCTTCACGGCAATCTGGTCGAAGACGGCACGCGCCTGGTTGAAACCGGAAACATGGTCTTCGTGCTGGTGGGTGAGTACCAGCAGGTCCAGCTCTCCCTGGCAGGTATCGCGTATATCTGTTACGCAGGCGGTGATCGCAGCGGTATCGGCATTCCAGCCGCCGCAATCGATGAGCATCTTAAAGCTCACCTGTTTGCCTCTATTGAATAACAGCAGCAGGCAGTCGCCTACGGAGCTGGTGTTGTACATCCTTACGGTTACCGAAGTGATCTCAGCGCTCATATGACTGCAGTGTTTGGCTGGTGAATAAATGCAAATGCCTCGTCCGACTCCTTGCGCGCAGCAAATCCCATTTTATCGAGCAGGTCTCCATATTCGCAGCGGTACTGCATGTTCAGCCTTTGCTCGTTGAAGCGGAGCCGGCTGCGGCTATTGGGACGGCAGGGATCGAAGATGGGTTTCCTGACCGCATGCCGCAACGTCAGGTCGTCCAGGTCGAAGATGAGCGTGCAGCCACCGCGGAAGGTCATACTCTCGCCGGCGGCGTCCTGCCTGTTGCTGTAGCGATAGCGCGTGAATGTTTTTTTACCGTTCCTGTTTTCGCTCACGGCTACCGGGCAGCTTTGCACCAGCGACATGATGATCTGGTTCTGCAGGTTGCCCGCGGGCCCGGTCTTGTTAAGGATCCTGATGGACTGTATCTCGATGGCGGGAACGTCCTTGCCATAGGTGCGCGAAGCGCGGATACCAAATTCTTTGAACTGCTGCGAAAGCACCAGCCCGGTGATGTTCTCGAAGGCAGCGGCATTGCCGGCAGAGAGCTTGTCGAAAAGCAGGCGATGGAAGCCCGGCACCTCTGCGTTACCACTGATGAACTTCTGCGTTTCTTCGAATATCTCGCGGCGGTTTGTTTTATAGGCGAGGTTGTCTTTAAAGCGCCGGAGGAACTGCACGATTTTCCTGCTGAAGCCGGCTTTTTCACCCTCGTCGTCCATGGCGTTATAGCAAAGCGTGTCGACCGACAGGTTCGGCACTCCTTCGGGAAATATCCCGCGCTTGCGGAAGGCATTGATAAAAGCGATGCGGTAGTTGTGGTCGTCGCTTTCCACCAGTTCTTTATCGGCAGAGATCAGCGCCCGCAGGTAATCGCCGTAGGTAAGGTCTACCGGCGGACAATAATCCAGCGCGCGCACGCACATGTTGAGTACGTGGGAGGCGGCTTTCGATGCTTCGTCTGCCAGCCTGTTCACGAGGTCGGGGTGAATCTCGCCCGCAGGTACGATACCGGTGCCGCCCGTAGCCAGCCTCACCAGGTCGGCCGTCCTGCTTTTATAGATCGCGGTGAACGCGTCGAAGACGGCGGCTACGAGCAGCGCGCCACGCGCGTGGCATTCGATGTTCTCGCCGCTTTCGTAATCGGCGGTTGAAGGCGAGGCTTTCAGCCAGGCGCCGTCTACCGTCTTGCCGATAGCATCGCGCAGGGAATGGTATTCGCCGGTGGACTGGCCGAACTCCACCGCCAGCTTGGAGAGCATGTTTTCGGCATTCAGCTCGCCCTTCACCTTCCGCACCTGGTTGCGCACGATCTCGGGATAGGTAAAATGCTGCAGCAGCGCCACGATATCGGAAAACCCTTCATGGAACCCACCCACGTCGGGGTGCGTGATCTCCATATACCTGCTGTACATGCCGTCGAGCAGGGCATGCGTGGTTTCGTGCGCGATGATGTCGTGCGAGAGGCAGGAATATACGATGCCACCGGGCAGGTATAAGCCACCTTCCACGGGCGTGGCGTTGTAGTAGCCGAAGAGCAGGGCCTTGCGTTCGGGACTGTAATAGGCGTTCTGGTCCCTCACCGCGTGCGGGTAGACCAGTAGCTTTTCCACGAATTGCTGGCGGAGTCTTTTATCGCTGCCGATCACCTGCACGGGACTCCACAATACTTTTCTGCCAAGGGCTTTTTCGAAATTGCGGATGGTGTACATGATCACGGCGTAGACCATCTGCTGGTGGAACTGCGGGTTGGTTTCGCTCGGAGCCAGTCCGTCGGTGGCCAGGATAGAAGGGTTGTTGAGGTCCACGGGCTCATACACCGCATCGCTGGCGGGATCGCGGTCTATCAC
>DASVBM010000434.1:0-5714 GCA_036375835.1 Chitinophagaceae bacterium
CCAAACACTTAACAAAGTGACCATTATCTTGATATACGCATGGAGAATACCGGACTCGAACCGGTGACCTTCCCGAAGCCAGTTAGGGACGCTGCCGCCCGCTGCGATGTAAGAATATCAGTTCATTAGGGAAAAAAGAAAAAGCGAACAGTTCTCACCATCCGCTTTTTGTGGAGAATACCGGAGTCGAACCGGTGACCTCTTGCATGCCATGCAAGCGCTCTAGCCAGCTGAGCTAATTCCCCGAAGGGTGCAAATGTATTGCCGCCCGGAATCGCAGGCAAATTTTTTTCTGAATTACATCCGGGTTACTGCCGGGTTCACCATATCGGGAGGCGACTATTTAACCATCATCGCCACCATCTGCGCAGATTCAAAAGCCTGTTTCCTGTTGTGTTCATAGGTAATTGAACGGATGTTCACCGCGTCGATGATGGTTCCGATAAAACAGAATCCACAGGTGAGGAGGTACACGATGCCGAGTACTACGTCTCCGCTAACGAGCCGGTGGATGCCTGCAATTCCGAGTATACCTACCAGGCAGAGAATCAGCATTGTCTGCTGGTCCTTCCTTTTACCACTATATACGATAAGAAACTGTTGTTGCTGAGCTTCGCTCATGTCTTTCATAAGTTCCTGGATCAGGGCAAGTTCGTCCGGCTGAATCCCCTGCATCATCAGAAGTTGTTGTTGGTTCATAAAGGGTATGTTGTATGTTGAAAAACGGGTACAATGTAAATTTAACTGATCCAGCCTTTGTTTTTGTATAGGCTGTAACCCTTTTTCAGCGCGTCATTGATGTGGGTTTTCGTTTCCGGATCGATCTTTTTGATGTGGAAGCAGGTTTTGCCTTTCAGTTTTTTCAATAGGTCCGGGGATAATTCGCTCTTTAAATCCGGATGTACATATATCGGGAAGAAATAAAATCCAACATATCCTTTTTGTACAAGTACACCGGCAAAAAATAACTCATCCAGTTTTTTACCGGCAATCTCCACCGGCTTAACGGAACTTACCGTTGCCGATCCTGCGGTACCGCCTTTGAATGTAAGTGAAAGTTTCGCAAACGGCTTCAGCAGACTGACAAGTTCATTGAAAACCGGAACCAGATCTGGCTGATTGACAGATTTGTCAGCATATTTTATCGACTTTGTTTCTTTTGTCTTTCGGGCGGTTTTTGTTCCCGTTTTGGAGCTCTTCTTGTTTGCTGGGTTTCTTTTTTCGTTGCCGGCAGACCTGGCCATTTTATTATAATTTAAGCCAATTTATGTCATTTGTCTAATTGCTGTTGCATCTTTCGTACCCGGTCTTCCAGTTTTTCCGACGAGAGATTTTCACGGAGGCTGTCCACTTTAATCGGAAAGCAGAAAGGAGTCAGACGTTCCGGTACTGTGATGATGATCTTTGACGCCGAGATGCGAGTCAGCGCCTGCCGCAACCGTTGTTCTTCCATCTGCTGGTCAAAAACCTCCTGATATGCCTGCCTTAGTAATATATTTTCCGGATCGTATTCTGCCAGCACCTGGAAAATCAGAGAGGCGGAAGCTTGCAAGTGCCGCGCTTTCTTGTGTTCCCCGGGGTAACCCTGGAATATGAGACCCCCAATCACGGCGATATCGCGGAATTTTCTTTTCGCCATCTCAACAGAGTTGACACTACGCTGAATATCGTTTAGCAAGTCTTCGATGGAAAACAGTTCTTCAACATTACTGTCGTCGACGGGTATAGGCTGGTCGCTTAGTAATTCGAAGCCGTAGTCATTCATTGCTATGGAAAACGTGATCGGGGTAATGCGGCTGATTCTCCAGGCGAGAAGCGCTGCCATAGCTTCGTGTACCAGCCTGCCTTCGAAAGGATACACAAAGAGGTGGTATCCGTCCTTTGTTTCGATGTGTTCAATCAATAGTTCGTTGGCTTTGGGAACCCTGGATAAACGTTCCTGCAAATCCAGCAGCGGCTGCAGCACCTCCAGTTCCGGTTCGCGGCCTTCCTGCCAGAAGGCCCGATCAAGGGTACGGCGAAGCATGATGCCCAGGTCGGTAGAAAGCGGAATCCTGCCACCCAGCCAGCTTGGAACAATTGATTTCTTTGAATGTGAAGGCCGCGCAATCACATCCATGTCTTTTATCATCACCAGTTCCAGGTTTCGGCCAGCCAGCGTGAATACATCACCCGGTTCGAGCCTGCTGATGAAATATTCTTCGATCACGCCGAGGAATTTTCCACTCAGCAAACGAACTTTCAGCATCGGGTCGCTGACGATTGTACCGATGTGCAGCCGGTGCCGCATCGCGATGCGCCTGTTGCGTATCTTATATAATCCGTCGATCACTTCTACTTTCTTGTATTCGTCATACTGCTGCAGTGCTATGCCTCCTTCGGTTATCTGGAAGAGGGCCTGTTGCCATTCTTCTTTCGTAATTTCTGAATAACAAAAGGTCTGTTGTACCTCCGCGAACAGCTCCTCAGGCCGGAATCCTTCGCCGATTGCAAGGGTGCAGAGGTACTGTACCAATACATCGAAGCAAAGCAGCATCGGTTGACGGCTTTCTATGACATCTTCCTTAATTGCCTGCTTGATCGCCGCTGCTTCCAGCAGTTCGAGTGAATGGGTAGGAAGAAAAAATATTCTGCTTACTTCGCCAGGGCGATGACCACTTCTTCCTGCCCTTTGTAAGAACCGCGCAACGCCTTTTGGTGATCCTACCTGGACAACGGTGTCCACCGGCCTGAAATCCACACCGAGGTCAAGACTGGCAGTACAGACCACCGCCTTAAGTTTTTGAGAATGAAGTGCTTCTTCCACCCAGACTCTTAGTTCATGTTCAATGCTGCCGTGGTGCAATGCGAGTGCACCGGCGAGTTCGGGGGAGATGTTCAGCAGCTTCTGGTACCAGGTTTCACTCATCCCGCGGGTATTGATGAATACCAGCGTCGTACTGCTTTGGTCGATGATTGGTATCACCCGGTCGGCGAGTTTGATGCCCATATGTCCTGCCCAGGGATATTTTTCTATTTCTTCAGGCATCACGGAAACGATTTCAATCGGCTTGCGGAGGTTAGCCTTCACAATCCGCGCCGCTGCTTTTTGATCAGCGGGAAGAGAAGAAAGCAACACATCTTTTGCTTCTTCCATATTTCCGATGGTTGCGGAGATGCCCCAAAGTGATGCATTAAAGCCGTAGCATGAACGCTGCAGGTTCAATATCCGGTTCAATGCGAGTTCTACCTGAACGCCCCGTTTGCCGCCTATAAGTTCATGCCATTCATCGACAGCGATAATGCCGAGGTGTTGGAAAAATGCCGGATACCCTTTTAGTGCAAGCAACAGATGCAGGCTCTCGGGGGTGATGATCAGTACTTCGGGCATCTGCCGGCGCTGCTTTGCTCGTTCCGCAAGATCAGTATCGCCATTCCTTATACCAATCTGCCATTGCATTCCAAGACCGGCCACCACTTCGTCCATAGCACGGCCAATGTCTTTGGCAAGCGCGCGAAGTGGGGTTATCCAAAGCAGGCGCAAACCGTTTTTCCTTTTAGTTCGAAAGCTGTCCGGATTTTGATTGATGAATCGGATCAGTGCGGCCATAAATACCGAGTAAGTCTTTCCGAATCCTGTTGGTGCATTCACAAGTCCGCTTTCACCATCAAGGATATGTTGCCAGGTCTCTTTCTGGAAAGCGAAAGGTTGAAAGCCTTTTTCTTCCAACCATTGACTGATTATTTTATATCCGGGAGTATCCTGTAGCATCAGTTCACAAAAATAAGTGGGATAAGATGCCCGTTAGCATGTGATTAAGGTAGCCGGGAATTGGTTGCAAAGGATACCGGGCCGTTAAGCCGGAACAGCCGCATCGACCTGCAGATCCTCCATAATCCGAAACCGATAGCGGCGCCGATTGTATTTAGTATCACGTCATCCACGTCCACGTAACGATAGTATCCGAAAAAACTAAATGTATACTGGATTAGCTCGATAAAGACGGATACAGCGAAAGCGGTAATCAAAGCATTTTTAAATCGCAACCTGAGCACAAGCTTTAGGAAGACACCCATGGGTATGAACAGGAAAATGTTTCCAATGAAATTCTGCCAGAAATTCTTAATCCCCTGGTAGTTTTCGAAATAGGTAACCATCGCGTACCGCTTATACGTGTTGAGCACCGGGATGAAATTTTTCAATGGTATGGTCCGGTTTAAACTAAAACGTTCTGAAGGAATGATGGTGAGCGCAATAACTGCGCAGAGATAACCAATGAAAACAACGTTCAGATAAATCCTTGTCCGCGCTGGCCGCCTTACATCCGGCGTGTTTTTCAAGTACAAGATATAAAGCAACAATGCGGGGAGAAACAGGCCGGTAAAAAACATCATTAACTGCTGATACATACACTTTTAACCTTCTTCGAACAGCAAGGTGTCAAAAGTTGAACCAAACTATGATGTAAACAGCGGGCGTAGCCATTGTTTGTTCAATGGACGTCTGGTGTGGCTGAGAAAGTGAGTTGTGGTTGCCCCGGATGGTTCTCCGCCTGGTTGATTTCCAGCATTTCGGTGCAGATCGCTGTTCAATATTTTGCGAACAGGGCAACCTGAATTATATATGATTGAAGTGAATGTATTTTCTATGACCGGTATTAGGTTGCGACGATCGGTGCGCTTTGAATAAATGATAATGAAGCCGGGATTTTTATAGAATATGAGCCGAAGTTCTACAAAGTTTTCAGGTATTCAATTACTGCTTTGCGGTCTTCATCGTTAAGCCGATCACCAAACCGGTGGCCGGAATTTCCATATCCCGGCAAGGTTGTGTTGTAGGTCCTGCCCCGCGTAGCCGATTTTTTTTCTTCATAAACCCAACCGATACGCTGATAATCGTAAACGGGGTTGTCGAAGTCGCGTTCCCAATAAACCGGGCGTAATTTACTGTTCAGTAGCGCCTCGAGCGTAGGTACAGACCCATTATGAAGGTAAGGTGCTGTGATCCAGACGCCATCCAGTGGTGGTGCCACATAACCGTTAAACGGTACTAGTAGTGCTCTGTTTTTTCCCTGTGCAAACCAGCTCTTATTAAACCATTCAATGAACTGAGGGTTCTGGTGATTGGCTTTAAGTAACATTGAGTCGGTACCGACAATTGATATTGGTATCAGCAGGTTCGGGTAGTTGGCGCTATCACCGTAGCTACCGTGGCACTTGCTGCAGTTATTGATAAAAACAGTTTCGCCTCTGCGGGCGAGTGCGGCATTCACCGGTTTCGGATATTTCGGTGGCTCAATTGATTTTATATAGGCGAGTACGTCTCCGAAATGCTCAGATACTTCGCGTGCCTCAGAACTGTCCGCGGTAGTAAGAATATTGCTCAGCATCATAAACTGTGCAAAATCACCCCTGCCAAAACCGTTATAGAACATTGCGTTTTTCTTCTTCAGTAACCACCAGGCCGGTACATCTGTGGGTACAACTTCGTCAGGTATTCGCAGGATTGGCGTGTCGGTCCATCTTAGTGTAACGGGATCCCGGTGCGCCACCAGCAATGATGCCAGCCGGTCTGCAGCGTTGACCCCGCGCACCTCTGTTTGCAAAAATGAGTACACGGTATTGAATGATCGGATCATTGAGTAAGCAGCCTGATACTGCTTCGGCGAAACAGCTTCCATCACCTTCAACGCCATACGGTTACGGAAACTATTATTGTCTGTAATAGTCGAGAA
>DASVBM010000110.1:0-3137 GCA_036375835.1 Chitinophagaceae bacterium
CCAAAAGAGCTAACCAGATCAATATCGCACTGCGCGAGGAACTGCACAACAAACTTGAGGAGTTTGCCAGTCACACAGACAGCCTGGAAGAAATTCATGAGAACAAGGAGCAGATCGAGATTTCCAGGGCATATGAGCGTATGCCAAACCCGGCAATCCTTGCTACCCAGGAATTCATGGAAACAAAGATCTATTACAGGGATAATGATGAAGATCTGTTCAGGTAATCGATCTGATATCCCGGAAATATTGACAAACGACAGTAATTTGCTGTCGTTTGTTATTTTTATATAATGCTGAAAGGGAAAAAGATACTGCTGGGAGTAACCGGGAGTATTGCGGCGTATAAAACCGCAATATTGGTGAGGCTGTTTGTTCGTGCTGGTGCAGAGGTGAAGGTGGTAATGACCAGTTCAGCTAAAGACTTTGTGTCGCCTTTGACCTTATCGACTTTGTCGAAGCACCCCGTTCTGTACAATATTTCAGACGAAGACACCTGGGCGAATCATGTTATGCTGGGAAGGTGGGCTGATGTGATGCTGGTGGCGCCATGTAGTGCTAATACTCTGGGAAAGATGGCCAAGGGAATCTGTGATAACCTGTTGCAGGCGGTTTACCTTTCTGCAACCTGCCCGGTTGTTATCTCACCGGCAATGGATGAAGACATGTGGCATCATCCGGCAACGCAGCAAAACATTGCGAAATTATCGTCATACGGGGTCAAGGTTATCCCTGCAGAGCATGGAGAACTGGCAAGTGGTCTTACCGGCGAAGGCAGGATGCCGGAGCCGGAGACGCTGTTTCGATATCTCGTGGAAAATTATTTCAGAGATACCAGGTTAAATGGCATGAAGGCTCTTGTGACTGCCGGCCCAACCTACGAAGCAATTGATCCCGTTCGATTCATTGGGAATCATTCATCAGGTAAAATGGGGATAGCGATAGCAGAGGAATTGTATCTCAATGGTGCAGATGTTGAACTGGTGCTGGGCCCAACATTAATACAGCCTCGTTTTACCGGCATTCACACAGTCAAAGTACAATCTGCCGGCCAGATGTACGAGGCTGTGAGGCGGAGTTTTCCTTCCGCGGACATAGCTGTGATGAGCGCAGCAGTGGCCGATTATACGCCGGTTGAGCCATCACCCGGAAAGATAAAAAAGCGGTCAGAAGACTTTAACCTGCGATTAAAACCAACTGCTGATATCCTGAAATCGATTGGCCGGGAGAAGAAGCCGGGTCAGTTCGTGGTAGGTTTTGCGCTCGAAACCGAGAATGAAGAGGTTCATGCCAGAGATAAGTTAAAAACGAAAAATGCAGACCTGATTGTCTTAAATTCACTGAGGGAAGAGGGTGCCGGTTTCGGTGTGGACACAAATAAGATTATTGTTTTTGGTTCCGAAGGTGAAACCTGGAATTTCCCCTTGGCGGCAAAAACACAACTTGCCCGAGAAATTATTAATCTGATTATAACCAGGTTACAGCGATGAAAAGAATCCTGACATTAATAGTGGCACTTATTGCGGTATATACAGCGGAGGCACAGGAGCTGCAAGCAAAAGTGACTGTAAATGCACAAAGAGTATATAATACTGTCGACAAAAAGGTGTTTAACTCGTTGCAGACCCAACTCAACAACCTTATCAATAACAGGAAATGGACGTCTGATATTTTCCAGACTCAGGAAAGAATAGAATGTAATTTTTTGCTGAATATTGAGAAAGTTGTTGAATCAAATGTCTACCAGGCTTCGCTCACTGTTCAGGCCGCACGACCTGTATATAATTCAAGTTACCAGACTGCGCTGATCAATTATATGGATGCGGACGTGACGTTCAGGTACGTTGAGTTTCAGCCGGTGGAATTCAATGAAAACAGGATTCAGGGCACGGATCCGTTAGCCGCAAATCTTACGGCGGTGATGGCGTACTATGTGTACATGGTACTGGGACTGGATTATAATTCGTTTTCCCCAAAGGGCGGTGATGTTTATTTTCAGAAGGCATTTAATATAGTGAATAATTCTCCTGAAAACAGGAGTATCAGTGGATGGAAGGCTTTTGACGGACTACGAAACAGGTACTGGCTAGCAGAGAATCTTATGAACGCCAGGTATAATACTATTCATGACGTGATGTATACGTATTACCGGCAGGGGCTGGATAACATGTACGATAATGAGGCAGAGGCCAGGAAGGCTATTCTGAACGCACTTAGGCAGCTGAAAACATTTAACGACCAAAATCAGAATACAATGATCCTGCAGTTTTTCATGCAGGGGAAAGCGATGGAACTGATCCGGCTATTCAGGAAAGCACCGCCGGCTGAAAAGATTGATGCGGTGACTATACTATCGCAAGTTGACGTCGGCAATGCCAGCAAGTATAAAGAAGAATTAAAATGAAATGGAATTTCGCATTGCTCGCCGGATTCTTTTTCCTGTTCTCGTGTAAGACGGATGACCGTATTCCAAAAGGAATAATTGGTATGCGGTCTATGCAGCTTGTTACCTGGGATGTAATGCTTGCCGATGAACTTGCTTTGCAACGGAAGTTCGCCGATAGTTCTATCCAGTTGAAAAATGCCACATCACATTTATATGATACTGTTTTTGCGATTCATGGCATTACCCGTGACCAGTTCTATTCAAGTTATCGTTTTTACCAAAACCACCCGGAACTGTACAGGAAGCTGATGACCGGGGTGAAAAAGATCGGTGAAGCAGAAAAAAAGTCGCTGCAACCTCCATCGGTTCAGTAAGAAAGCAAATGGTGGAAAACACAGAACTGCGGATGACTGTAGTCAATTTCAGAATGTTTAATTACGTCTTACATTTGTTTAAACTTTCAACATGAATAAAGTTTTTGCTAATGCTGATGAGGCGATAAGAGATATCCAGGATGGCGCCACAATCATGCTTGGCGGTTTTGGACTTTGCGGCATTCCTGAAAATTGTATCGATGCCCTGGCAAGAAAGGGAATAAAAGATCTTACCTGCATTTCAAATAATGCCGGTGTTGATGATTTTGGTCTTGGTGTATTACTTAAGACCCGGCAGATCAGGAAAATGATGAGTAGTTATGTGGGAGAAAACGCAGAATTCGAACGACAGCTCCTGTCCGGTGAGTTGGAGGTTG
>DASVBM010000445.1:0-2688 GCA_036375835.1 Chitinophagaceae bacterium
GTAAAAAAAGCTGCAGCTAAAAAAGGCGCAAAGAAATCCGCGCCGAAGAAAGCAACAAAAAAATCTGCGCCTAAAAAATCCGCGAAGAAACCTGCGGCACGTAAAGCAGCACCGAAAAAAGCAGTGAAGAAAGCTGCTCCGAAAAAAGCGGCTCCGAAAAAAGCTGCTGCAAAGAAACCGGCAGCGAAGAAGCCGGCTGCGCCGTCATCGAAACCAGCGCCGCAGCGTCGTGAGGAACCCAGGCCTGCACCTTCCCTGTGGAATGAGCCTGCAGTAGAAGAACCAGCAAGCCCGGCGCCCGTGGAAAATCCATCAGAAGAACCAGGGATGCAAAACGAGGACTAGTATTGTTTTTTTGGCAAATACACTGACTCCTGCAACTGCAGGAGTTTTTTATTGATAGTATATGATGATCTCAACGCGGCGGTTTTGTTGCCTGCCTGCAGCGGTGACATTGGTAGCCCGCGGTCTGCTTTCGCCATAACCGGTGGCGTCGATGCGTCTTTTATCGATGTGGAAGGTTTCAGCAAGATAGGTCCGGATGGTTTCCGCGCGTGCGGCAGACAGTTCGAGGTTGTACTGATCTCCTCCTGCATTATCGGTATGGCCCTCTATCAGCAACCTTGAAAACCGGATTGACTGAATTTTCCTGCCCAGGGTGTCCAGCCTTGCCCTGAACTTCGGATTCAGCCTGCTGCTGTTGAAATGAAATAACACATCGGGGATGATCAGGGTGTCCGGCTTTGGCGGCTTAACCACTACCGGCGCTGGAATTACCACCGTATCCCGTTTCCCGGTTGAGTCGGGCCGGGGCGGCATTACAATCAGGCTGCTGTCTATAGGTATCAGCTCAACGAATTTCCCGGGGTGCCTCGGATCGTTGCGATAAACCTGGTCGCGGATAGCTTCGTATTCGGTGCAGGTTTTCATGCTGGTGTCCACAGGATAGAGCGTAATATCATCGATCCAGTATTCAACAGCTCTTTTTTTCCTGGAACTGCGCCTGGCCTTAACCAGCGGTTGCTGCTGGATATTACCCATCATGAAAAAGCGTTCACCACCGCGTGCGGTAAACGTATAGTTGACCTTCATCCACTGTTTCGGGTCGCCCCAGATGCTGTCTACCGGAATGCTGAATGAGGGCCTTGCACTGTAAATAGAGTTTCTTCTTGATCCCGGTTCGCCGGAACTGAGCCATATGTCCAGGTAGTCAAATGCAAAAGTGGGGATGCGTATCCGGAAGCTGAGCCGGTATTTTGCTTTCGGCTGCAGCATACAGAACATTTTTGTATAAATGAAATTGCCGACGCTGTAGTCAGCCCTCGGGTTTCCCATGGTGATAATCTCAAAGTGATTACTGTCGGCATCAACAGGCGACATCCGGGAATAACGTGGAAGAAAGAACCATGCTTCGGGCGCACATTGGATATTGAACTCGGTACAGGTATTCCGGTCTTCAAAACCCGGATTACCCAGCAGGCTTTGCGCAGGTGAAATATAGACCAGTAAACAGCCGGTGATACATGCGGCAAAACGCCTGAACCGATCAGCCACTGTGAGTAGTTTTCCGCCTCGCAACCTGGCCATGCATCCGGAGTTTGAGCTTGTGTTTTATAATCATGCCAGCATCCGAAGCGGTTCTTCCAGCAGCCCTTTCAGGGTCTGGAGGAAAGCAGCGCCTGTTGCGCCATCGACAACGCGATGGTCGCAGCTGAGTGTAACTTTCATGATGTTGCCGGGAACAATACTACCATTTTTAACCACGGGTACCTGCGAAATGCCGCCGATGGCGAGTATGCAGGCATCCGGAGGGTTGATGATGGCGGTAAATTCATCTATTCCAAACATGCCCAGGTTGGAAATGGTGAAGGTGCTTCCTTCCCAATCCGCGGGCTGAAGTTTTTTATCCCGGGCGCGTTGTGCAAAATCCTTTACTTCCGTGGCAATCTGGCTGAGCGACTTACTGTCAGCAAAGCGCACCACCGGCACCAGCAGGCCTTCTTCCACCGCAACGGCTACACCAATATGAACGTGGTGGTTGGTGCGGATCTTATCGCCCAGCCAGCTGCTGTTAACCTTTGGATGCTGCTTCAACGCAACAGCTACCGCCTTCAGCACAATATCATTGAATGATATTTTAACCGGCGCCACTTCATTGAGTCTTCCTCTTGCGGCTACCGCGGCATCCATATCGATGGCCATGGTAAGGTAAAAGTGTGGCGCGCTGAATTTGCTTTCTGCCAGCCTGCGCGCAATGGTTTTGCGCATCTGTGAAACCGGCACCTCGTCGAATGATTCCTGTCCCTGTACAGCAGGCCGCTGTGCAGGTTGAACCGGAGATGAGGGCCTGGCCGGCTGCGCGATTGCGGTACCGGGCTGATAGTTTTCGATATCTGTTTTGGTGATCCTGCCATTGTCGCCCGAGCCTTTCACATAACGCAGGTCGATTCCTTTCTCGGCAGCCAGTTTCTTTGCAAGCGGCGAAGCGAAGATCCTTCCCTCATTCACCGGCACCTGTTCTACGGGTTGGCCTGCAGCCACAGGAGCCGAGGGAATGTTTCCGGCAGAACCCCCTTTGGCAACATCACCTTCCGCCTTCTGCTGGTCGGCAGTATCGCGGGCAGTAGGCTGGGTAGTACCACCTGCCCGTATCCCTTTTACAATTTCATCAACGTTGAGTCCCTCCTT
>DASVBM010000446.1:0-6243 GCA_036375835.1 Chitinophagaceae bacterium
GCAAAAAACCCCGGTATGACGCACGCCATCGGATCAACTTATTACCCGGCACCGCAGGGTACGCTGATGGCTACCCTGGATATAGGTATTCTATCGGGTAACCTCGACTGGCAGTTTGTACTGGTAGGTGTTTTCCTGGCGATCGTAATGGAACTCTGCGGCATCAAGTCGCTGAGCTTCGCAGTGGGCGCTTACCTTCCCTTATCCACCACGTTGCCGATATTCATTGGAGGCGCGATCCGCGGACTGGTAACCTGGAGAAAACTGAAAAAAGACGAGTCGATTTCACAGGAAGAGGAACTCGGTAAGGGAAGCCTTTTCGCAACCGGACTTGTTGCCGGTGGTGCCGTGGCCGGCGTGATCATCGCGATCATGTCTGGCTTTGATTCAACTGCCGAAGCGCTTGCCAGCGTAAATGCCGAACACGGTCTTACCAGTATGCTGGGAGGGGAAGCAGGCTACTACCTCGTAGGGGTTGCTTTCTTCGCATTGATGGGCTATACACTGTACCGGGTGGCGATGCAGAAGGATCCGCACGTGGAAGGTATCGACGCGAATAATCCAAAGATGTAAACAAAAACATTGAATACTAATCGAAAGAGGCCGCCTCAATACATTTTGAGGCGGCTTTTTCTTTGGTGTCTGAACCTGTGTTCCCGGTGTGCAGCTGCGGTTTAACGATGTGCGGGGCATCCCCCGGCCGGGCATTATCTTTTTATGGCCAGGCGCGGTTTTTTCTCCGGAAATCCTGCAAATATTTCATGGCCCGTCTGCTGCGGTTTTGGAAGCGGACAAGTGCCGGCCATGTCCGGAGTTCGTCTACCCTTGAATTACCCTTTGGCTACTCCTTGCTTACCCCCAGGGTAAACGAGGGGTAAACGAAGGGTAAACGAAGGGTAAGCCAGCCAGGACGATGGCCCTTTCTTTTACCGCTGTTGGCAGGTTCCGGAGTACGGGGTGAGTACCCGGCGGTTTCCCTACCGCAACAGCAGAAGCAGGTGCATCTCTTTATTAATATCCGGGAAGATTTAAACTGCGCCTGGTCACATCGGCTGAACCTGGCGGGCATTAGGTTTGCGGATAAAGAACATGGAAAATAAATCACCTGAAGTGGCAAGAACCGCAGCAGAAAATGAGGCTGCCGCGTCGCTGGAAGCCACTGAGCTTAACCGGATCATCGACGAAATAAAATCTGATCAAATCTGGCAGCAGAAGGACCGCCATTCTATTACGGTTTACAAAGCGGCCACGATGCGGATCGTGGTAGTTGGCCTGCATAGCGGCGCTGAGCTGAAAACGCATACCGCTAATGGTACCATCAGTGTACAGGTGCTGAAAGGGTTGATGCGCTTCGAGTCGGGAGGCAAGGTAGTAGACATGCGCGAAGGCATGTTGCTCACGCTGGCGGAAATGGTCCCGCACAGTGTAATAGCGCTCGAAGAAACCTTCTTCCTGCTTACGATGGCAATGAAAGATTAACGGATCAGCCCTTACGGCTCATGGCTTTTCTGGCTGCCTCTGCAATGAAAGGGGTATCGAGGCCGTATTTTTTCAGCAGTTCCACCGGCTTTCCGCTCTCACCAAAAGTATCGTTGGTGCCGATGAACTCGATCGGAACCGGGAAGTGACGCGATGCCACCTGCGCGATACTGTCGCCCAGGCCGCCAATCACGTTGTGCTCCTCAACGGTGACCGCGCATTTTGTTTTGCGAATGGAACGAATCACCGCTTCTTCATCAAGTGGTTTGATCGTGTGAATGTTGATGACCTCCACGCTGTGTCCCTGTTCTTCCAGCAACCTGCCTGCTTCGATCGCTTTCCAAACCATATGACCGCAGGCGAAAATGGAAACGTCGGTTCCCTCGCTGAACTGCTGTGCTTTGCCGATTACAAAATCACTTCCGTCGGCGCTGGTGAAGTTGGGCCATTTTGGCCTGCCGAAACGAAGGTATACCGGTCCTTCATAGGCTGCGATCGCGATGGTAGCCGCTTTTGTCTGGTTATAGTCGCAGGGAACGATCACCGTCATACCCGGCAGCATCTTCATCATGCCAATGTCTTCCAGTATCTGGTGCGTGGCACCGTCCTCGCCGAGTGTAAGCCCCGCGTGCGAAGCACAGATCTTTACATTTTTACCGCTGTACGCGATGGATTGCCGGATCTGGTCGTACACCCTGCCGGTGCTGAAATTCGCAAAAGTGGTGGTGTAAGGGATCTTACCGCCGATGGTCATGCCTGCAGCCACCCCCATCATATTTGCTTCGGCAATACCGCACTGTACAAAACGTTCGGGGAAGTCCTTTATAAACTTATTGAGTTTTAATGATCCGGCCAGGTCTGCAGTCAGCGCCACCACGTTTGGATTTTGCTTTGCAACCTCGTATATCCCGTCGCCGAAACCACCCCGGGTTTCCTGTTCGTTCTGTATTTGAATGTCTTTCAGCATGGCTTGAATTATTGGCTGCAAAGTAAAGTATTAGGCATGCAATTAAGATGAGAATTCTGTGATTAATTCAGGCCCGGCTGCTGCAGCTTCAGCAGGTCTTCATCCTGCTTGACTTTCAATTCCCATCTCCAGGCGGTATCCATCATCTCTTCGAGGTTGAAACGGATATTCCAGCCCAACGCCTGCACCGCGCGGTCGTTGTTGGCATAAACCGATACAACGTCGCCCGGCCTGCGCGGGCCCATCACATAATTCAGTTTAACGCCGCTCACCGATTCAAACGCCCGGATCGCCTCAAGCACCGTTACGCCATTACCGGAGCCGAGGTTGAAAACCTCGCAACGGGCTTTATTCTTTCCATCCATCAGGTAGCGCATGGAGAGTGTATGTGCATGGGCGATATCGGAAACATGGATATAATCGCGTACGCAGCTGCCATCGCGGGTGGGATAATCATCGCCGAACACCTGCATCTGCGGCAACTTGCCGATAGCCGTCTGCGTGATCGCCGGTACAAGGTTCGCCGGCCTTCCCAGTGGTAATTCGCCGATCCGGATGGAAGGATGGGCGCCCACCGGGTTAAAGTACCGCAACAGTATGCACGCCGTCTTACTCTGTGCGGCGAAATCCTGCACGATCCTTTCACCCATCTGTTTGGTAGCCCCGTAGGGTGATTCTGCTTTTTTCTCCGGGGTGTCTTCAGTTACGGGCACTTCGTCGGGGTTGCCATAGACGGTACAAGAGGAAGAGAAAACAAAATAAGGCACCCTGAACTCCTGCACACATTTCAGCAGGTTGACGAGCGAATAGATGTTGTTCTCGTAATACAGGAGTGGCTCCTGCACCGATTCTCCAACAGCCTTGTAGGCCGCGAAATGAATCACCCCATTGATATCCGGGTTCTCCTGGAAAATGGCAAGTGTGTCGTCACAGTTCTTCAGATCAACATGGTAATTCTTGATCTTTTTGCCGGTGATCTTCTGGATACCGTCTAAAAGATAATCGGTGGAGCGACTGTTGTCGTCCACCGAAATCACTTCAAATCCGTTTTCAATCAGATCTACGATCGTATGCGAGCCGATATAACCACAACCACCGGTAACCAGGATCTTTGCCATAGCCAATTATGAGGCGGCAAATTACCGAAATCGGTTTAGAATGCCCTAACGATGTAGTAGATCAGGGCCGCCATCGCCGCTGAAACAGGAATGGTGAGTACCCATGCCCAGAGCAGGTTGACCGTTACGCCCCATCGAACGGCGGATAATCGCTTTGTTGCGCCCACACCGATGATCGAACCGCTGATCGTATGGGTGGTGCTCACCGGCACACCCAGGTGTTCGGTTAGGTAAAGGGTGATGGCGCCCGCAGTTTCCGCGCTAACCCCTTCAAGCGGTGTAACCTTGGTGATGCGCGTACCCATTGTCTTGACGATCTTCCATCCACCGCTCAGCGTTCCAACGCCCATGGCAAGGAAACTGGTGAATGGTACCCACCAGTAGTCAGTTACGAAATGTTCAAACCGGTTCTGGGAGTCAAGGGCAGTATAGCCGGGGTTTCCGCTTTGCACCTCGTAAAATATAACCGCAGCTCCAATGATACCCATTACTTTCTGGGCATCATTACCGCCATGGCCAAGGCTGAAGGCCGCCGATGAGGCAAGCTGCATCTTCTTAAACCACGAGTCCGCTTTGTATGGATTGGATCGTTTAAACAGGTGCACAATAAATATGGTGATGAAGAAGGCGATGAACATACCAATAAGCGGCGCGGCAAAAATGAACAGGAATGTGGGGATGACCTTTGCATAGTTGATCACATCTAAACCGTTTTCAGACAATCCACCGGCATGAGCCAGTGCCGCTCCCATGAAGCCTCCCAGCAAAGTGTGCGACGAACTGGAAGGGATTCCAAACCACCAGGTGAGGAGGTTCCAGATAATGGCGGCGATTAGTCCGGCCAGGATCACTTCCAGCGTTATGAAATTTTCGTTTACAGACTTGGCGATGGTGTTGCCGATCTTGAATTCACCGATCCAGTATCTGGAAACAAAATATGCGGCAAAGTTGAAGACCGCAGCCCAAAGTACCGCCTGGAAGGGCGTCAGTACTTTGGTAGACACGATAGTCGCTATTGAGTTCGCCGCGTCATGAAAGCCGTTGATGAAATCGAAGATGAGGGCGAGTACAATGATAATTATAAGGAGTGTGAACATGTGTTATTGAGCTGGTTTGCTGATGTGGTGGACAATTGTGCCGGTACCAAAGCGACGGGTTCCTGGATTTACGAATACTTGATGATGATGGATTCTATGACATTTGCCGCGTCTTCGCATTTGTCGGTGGCGATTTCCATCACCTGGTAAATCTCCCTTTTCTTGATCACTTCCTTGGCGTCATTCTCCGTCTGGAAGAGCATGTCAATGCTCATATCGAAAACATCGTCTGCCTGGTTCTCCACGCTGTTAACCTTTACGAGGGCTTCGGTCATCTGCCTCAGGTTCTTCATATCGCGTAAACCGTGAACAGCTATCCTGATTTCAGTGGACCCGTAAGCGATCAGGTCGGCCAGTTTTTTAATACCGGTATCATTGGGGTTGACCTTATAGAAGTTAATTTTTTTAGAAGAGGCGAAAATATAATCAGCGATGTCGTCCAGGGCAGAAGCCAGCGCATGGATGTCTTCCCGGTCAAACGGCGTGATGAAGTTCCTTCCCAGTTCAGTGAAGATATTATGGGTGCTGTCGTCATTTTTATGTTCCAGGTCTTCGATCTGTGCAATATAAGCGGCCCGTTTGTCATAGTCGGGTTCATGCACCAGTGACACCAGGAGCTTGCTCATTTGTTCCACCCGTAACGCAACGTCTTCGAACAAACCGTAGAAGATCTTGTTCTTCGGCATAAAAAACCTTCCGATATTATTAATACCCATGTTTAATGTATTTAGCGGCAAAATTAGAAATATGGCCGGGATTGCCATTTGGTAACGAGGAATTAATAATTAGATAATATTCGGGTAACATATTGGCTGTAAAGAAGTTGCTGGCCGGCCAGGGCTAACAATTACGTAATCCTGAGATCATAATGCGGTAAGAAAGGGCTGATACTTTCGCTGCAAATCAGATTCAGTGAAAAGGATCATCTGCTTACTCAGCTTGTTCTTTGGTTACCTGGCATCCGCTTCGGCGCAGGGAACAGGGCGCCTGGCCGGTAAAATTATAAATGAGAAAAACGAAGCATTAGCCGGCGTTACCGTTTCGGTAAAAGGAACCAACCTGGCGACGGCCTCCACGGTAGACGGATCATTTATCTTATCCGTTCCGGCAGGTAGTTATGAAGTCACATTCACCGCACTGGGGTATGCAAGCAAAATAATTACAGGTGTGGAGGTGAAAGCCACCGGTACCACCGACCTGGACATAGTGTTACAGTCTACTACCCGCGAGCTGGAAACGGTTGAAGTAAGATCTACTGCTTCTGCGCGGAAAGAAACAGTGAATTCCGCCATCAACTTCCAGCGAAACACCAACACAGTGGCTTCGGTGGTTTCTGCGGAAGCCATCCGGCGCTCTCCCGATCGTACAACAGGCGACGTGCTCAGGCGTACCCCCGGTGCAAGTCTGCAGGAAGGCCGATTCCTGGTAATCCGGGGTCTTGCAGACCGGTACAACCAGGCAATGCTGAACGGTATCCTGCTCACGAGTACCGAACCGGATCGCAAAACGTTTGCCTTCGATCTCATCCCCGCCGCGGTGATCGACAATATTGTCATCAACAAAGCTTTTGTTCCGGAATATC
>DASVBM010000226.1:0-5677 GCA_036375835.1 Chitinophagaceae bacterium
TGTTTTTCCAGCCAGGCCTTCATATCATTGATCTCCTGCTGCTGGTCTTTGATCATCTTGTTCGCCATTTCTTTCATCTTTGGCTCATGGGCGCCGGTTGACAGGTATTTCTTCGACATGTCGATGGCGTGCTGGTGATGCGGTATCATCATCTGCACGAACTGCCTGTCTACCGAACCGGAATCATGCATGTCCATTTTCATGTCGTTCATCTGCGACATCACCGCTTTATAAAAAGCATCACCACCACCATGTGCCTGGTGGCCGGAGAGGAATGTGTTGAGCTCCGCGATCTCTTTTTGTTGTTCAGAGATCATCTGCTCTGCCATCTGCTTTATTTCCGGATCTGTTCCGGCTGCCAGTTCTTCCTGGGCCATTTCAACAGCACCCATATGATGCACCTTCATCAGGGCGGCAAAATCATTATCCGGGTTACCGGTTGACTCCACCTGCTTCATCTGGTTCAGGTTATCCTGCATGATCGCCATCATGGATCTGCCTGAAGCCGCAGTGGATGCTCCCCCGGGGACCGCCTGACTGGTTGTGTCCTCAGCTGCCTGCCCCTTGTCCGACTGATCATTACCACAGGAAACCAGTCCCACGATTGCTGCAATGGCCATTAACTTCTTCATAGTTTTCGATATTTGGCTCATTTACAGCAATCTTTTTGCCGGGAAAACACCCAACGCAGCAGCCCCAGCAGCCCACGACCTATCCGCTTCAGAATGCTTTTCATTTCCTGCTGCTTATATGCTTTCAGCCTTAAAACCGGCCTTTTGTACAATCGCCTTAATTTCTTCTTCGCTCAGGCCTTCCGCTTCAACCGTCAGGATCTTTTTGGGGTTATTGGTATCCACTTCCCAATGCCTGATCTTTTCATTACCGCTAAGATGGGGTGTAACGTTCGCCACACAGCCACTGCAATTGATATTCGTTTTAAACTGATGCTTTTCCATGCTTTATATTTTTTTACAAAGTTATTTTCGAAGCTTACGCGACTGTTATACAATTGCCGCCCGCATTTATATAATATCAGCGAATTCCCGACCATTTTAACCGGAGGCTGTTTGTTACCACGCTCACGCTGCTGAGCGCCATAGCCGCTCCGGCAATCATCGGATCCAGCAGGAAACCATTGAACGGGTAGAGCACACCGGCGGCGATCGGGATACCGATCAGGTTATAAATAAATGCCCAAAACAGGTTCTGGCGGATGGTGCGCACGGTTTTGCGGGAGAGCCGGATAGCTGCCGGGATCTTCTCCAGGTCAGAGGTCATCAGCGTCATCTTCGCCACGTCCATCGCGATGTCGCTGCCCCTGGCCATCGCAATGCTGACATCAGCCTGCGCCAGTGCATGGCTGTCGTTGATACCGTCACCTACCATTGCCACGATCTTTCCCTGCGACTGCAACTGCTGAACAAATCCGGCTTTATCCT
Organism: Chitinophagaceae bacterium; assembly: GCA_036375835.1. Classification (GTDB taxonomy): domain Bacteria; phylum Bacteroidota; class Bacteroidia; order Chitinophagales; family Chitinophagaceae; genus JAEZDC01. The sequence goes on from DASVBM010000226.1 coordinate 1,440, forward strand.
GCGGTAACGCTTCCGCTCTGAAACTCGCGATGCCTAACTGTTTTGCTACAGCCTCGGCCGTTTGCTGGTTATCGCCGGTGAACATATGCACTTCGATACCGAGTTGCTGAAGTTGCTTTACTGCCGCTACTGAAGAGGGTTTCACTTTATCCGCGATGGCGATGGCGGCGATGAATCCCCGCTCACCGGCGAAGAAAATGACCGTATGCGCCTGCGCCCGCTTCTCTTCACTCCAAGCCAGGTTTCGTTCCGGCACGGTGATACCATGTTCCGCCAGCAGCTTCAGTGTTCCGGCAACATAGGTCACTCCGCCAACCTTCGCGGTAATGCCTGCGCCAGTTACAGCGTTAAGCTCATCCACAGGAATCATTTTTGAACCCGGCTTCAGGTAGGCAGCCACCGCTTCCGCGAGCGGGTGTTCCGACATGGTTTCTATGGAGTAGAGTATGTTCTTCGCCTCCTGGCTTTCTGCCTGCCAGCTGATCTCTGTTACCTGGGGCCGGCCTTCGGTGATCGTGCCTGTTTTATCGAGTACTATCGCATTCATTTTATATCCCAGTTCCAGGCTCTCCGCGTCTTTGATCAGTATCCCGTTCTCTGCGCCCTTACCTACACCTACCATTATTGCGGTTGGCGTAGCCAGTCCCAGCGCACAGGGACACGCTATCACGAGAACGGTAACCAGCGAAAGCATACCGTGCGTAATGCCGTTATCGCCGCCGGCAATCATCCACACAAGCAGTGAAAGGACTGCGATACCGATTACCACGGGTACAAAGATTCCTGCAACACGGTCAACCAGTTTCTGTACCGGCGCCTTCGACCCCTGTGCCTGCTGCACCATTTTGATGATCTGCGCCAGGAGTGTTTCGCCACCTACTTTCTCAGCTTTGAAACGGAAGCTCCCTTTCTGGTTGATGGTGCCGGCAAACACTTTCGATGCTGCCGTTTTCTCCACCGGTACCGGTTCGCCGGTGATCATGCTTTCATCGACGAAAGATGCTCCGGCACTGACTATTCCGTCAACCGGTATCTTTTCGCCGGGTTTTACAAGAATGGTGTCATTTACTTTTACCTGCTCCACCGGTATTTCCATTACATGCTCGTCGCCGTGCACTATGGTAACCGTTTTCGGCTGTAAACCGATCAGCTTTTTGATTGCCGACGAGGTAGACGCCTTTGCTTTTTCTTCCAGGAGTTTTCCTAACAGGATGAAAGAGATCACCACAGCGGCAGATTCGAAATAAACGTGCGCGTGTAAACCACGGTTATGCCAGACCTCGGGGAACAGCGTATTAAATACGCTGAAGAGATAAGCTATGCCCGTGCTGAGTGCGACGAGCGTATCCATGTTTGCTGAGCGGTGGCGCGCCTGCTTATACGCGTTGACAAAAAACTGCCTGCCGAATACCGCCACTACCGGGGTGGCAAGTCCCCACATGATCTCTTCGGCAAAAGGAATATCCATGAAGAACATCCCGATGGCCACCAGCGGTACCGAAAGAATGATGGACCAGGTGGTCCTGCGTTTCAGTGACCGGAGGTTCTTCCGGTGAAGGTCCTCCAGCATTTCCGTTGCACTGCCCGAATCTTCGATCACCAGGTCGTAGCCGATCGACTGCACGCTTGCACGGATCTGCTCCGGCGTAATGACGCCAGGTATATATTCCACCTGCACCGACGCATTGGCGAAGTTTACAGCGGCACTGATCACGCCGGGCTGTGCTTTGATCGTTGATTCCGTGCTGATGGCACAGGATGCGCAGCTCATACCCGTGACGGGGAAATTGCTTTTTACGGTTTGTACGTTATACCCAAGGTCACGGATGGTATGCACCGCTTCCGTTACCACCGCGGGATCATCCACGCTGATGATCGCTTTCTGGTTGTTGAGTTCTATTTTATGGGAGCCGATACCGCTGATGCCGGCAAGTCCTTTGTCCACGATCAGCGCGCAGTGTTCGCTTTCCACGCCAGCCAGCGGTAATTCTACCCATGTATTCCCGTTGCTCATGTTTTGTTTTTAATAATACAAAGCTGGCAAAACGGGAGCCGGCAATCGTTATACGATTCGCCCGGGGATTTATATTTTGATAAGATAATGGGGCTGTTTAAAAGACGTTTAACACACCGGCAGCTATGCAGGTTTGTTTCAGACCTGGTCCAGCGGCTTGCGGTTCTTTACCGCCAGGTTTTTAAACTCGGTGGGTGTCATGCCGGTTACTTTCTTGAACTGCAGCGAGAGATGCTGTACGCTGCTATAGCCCAACTGCCAGGAGATCTCGTTCAGGGTGAGTTCGTCGTAGATAAGCAGTTCCTTCGCCCTTTCTATCCGCTGCAGGATGATATACCGTTCAATGGTCACGCCTTCGGTGGAAGAAAAAAGGCTGGACAGGTAATGGTATTCTTTTCCCAGCTTCTCTGAGAGTATAACAGAGATCTTTTTATTCAGCTCCTCGCTGTTACTGTTGTGGATCAGGTTGATGATGGTGGTTTTGATCTGGTTGATCAGCGCGGCCTTGCGATCATCCAGCAATTCAAAGCCGAGACCTGAAAGTTTTTCCCGCAGATGTTCTATCGCTTCAGCAGCAGGCTCGCTGTCGAGTTCAACTTCACCCAGTTGCACATTCTTATAGTCCAAACCGAGTTGATCCAGCTCGTTCCGTACAACCATGATGCAGCGATCACAGACCATATTTTTGACGTGCAGCTTCATTACCGTAGCATAAAAATAACTGATTCCCCGGATAGCGGGTGTTTTACAGACGGAACGCGGATTAAGGCATAACTTCAAATTATGGATAACGTAAGGCTAGAGCTCGACGCAAACGGACATGGGAAGTTTGTGATCACTGATGGAGAAACGGAGCTGGGAGAGATGGAAGTCACTGTTTCGGGAGGACAGCTCACCGCACACCACACGAATGTTTTTCCCGCCGGCGAAGGAAAGGGAACCGGTAAAAAACTATTTGCCGGGATGGTCGGGCACGCCCGCGAACACCATCTGACCGTGATCCCGCATTGCAGCTTCGTGCATGCGCAGCTCAAAAAGAATGCGGAGCAATATTCAGATATATGGAAAGGATAGATAAGCGCCGCTATACAGCTGACCAGTTTGAAGCGGATGTTCGTTCCGCTTGCAAGCTGCAATGAAAGACAAAAGCACAAGTGAGTGACACAACAGGCGATGCCATGAAATACTGCAGCCCGAATACAAACAAACGCTCCTGTTATCGCAGCAAGTCCTGCATTTCCGCGGCGATAGACCTTACCAATTCCCCGTCAAGCTTATCCACGTCCTGTGGCGCTACAACCGCGCGGTAGTTTCTTTCTTCATCGGGTTCAAGCACGAGCGATGTTCCGTCAATATCAAAACAGATGCGGTGGGTGTACCCTGTTACAATGAGCCTCCCGGTGAAAGTGCGGAGTACTCCTTTGTATTCCAGCCCGATTGAAAATTCGTCCATAATATGCGACTCAGAGATTATCCACTTTCGATTCCAATACGGCCTGCAGGGCTTCCGGCATCCGGGAGAGGAGGTTGTATCCTGTTGCCGCCTCGATGGCATCGACACTGGTACGATAAATTTTCCAGTTTGCATTCACGCTGTTGTTATTAGGCACATCAACCGCGATCACACGGGTAGACGTTGTAACGCGTGCAGAATCGTTGTTGTTGTTCGACAAAACCACCGCAACCTTCCACACGCTGGCGGGCACTGCCACCCGGCCGGAATGGATGGTTGATGCATAGCCGTTGCTGCCTGTTCCTCCCTGGCCGTAAGTACCCATGATGATATAAACCTCGGCGCCATTGTTCACCAGGTTGCGTAATGAATCTTCCATGCGTGCCCAGGTCTGCTGGTTATTCTTTGGCGCCTGTGGGATCATGTTGGTCATCAGGAAAGTGGAAGAGTTTGCGCTGACGGTGCTGGTACGGTCTGCAGAAGGACAATTGTGGCCGCGATCAAAACCACTTCCCGAATACGCGTTCGCGGGAACCTGGTACCAGCCTGTGGGCAGCGTGTTGTCGTTACGAAAGTCATCCTGCCGCGGTGTAGTACCCAGGTCGGGACTGTAAAGATGCCAGCTCACCCAGTTGGGGATCCCGCGATCACGGTTGTATGACAAAGCGTAATACGTACGGCGCATGAGGTAGTTGGCAATACTGTCCGTGGTCTCCGCTGCATTACTCGGGTTGCCGAAAAACATATGATCGTTGTCTGCATATCCCGTTA
>DASVBM010000169.1:0-2229 GCA_036375835.1 Chitinophagaceae bacterium
TGTTTTGTCACGGATTCCGTTACGATCCGCGTATCCCCCTACCCTGTTGCCAAAGCGGGCGGCGATACCTCGATTTGTTATGGTGATAAACTGCGCCTGGAAGCGTTCGCACAGTCTGATTCTTTCAAATGGACTCCCGACGACCAGATGCTCAATGGAAATACGCTGCAGCCTTTTGTTGCGCCGAATAAAACCTCAGCATATGTTTTGACTGCCACCGGCTACCAGGAATGTCCCAAAGCTGTTTCAGATACTATAACCGTTATTGTCCGTGCACCGGTGCAGGCTTTCGGGGGCAATGATACAGCTGTTGTTGTGGGACAACCGCTTGTTCTGCACGCCACGGGTGGTGTTGCTTACCTCTGGTCGCCAGGCCTGTACCTGGATGCCACCGATAAGGACCAGCCAACGGCGATATTCGGCAGCAACCTCGATTCTATCCGTTATACTGTGAACGTCACCACGGCGGAAGGATGCAGTGGCCGGGATGATATCCTGGTCATGATATATAAGACCGCACCGGATATCTTCATTCCTGACGCGTTTACACCCAACAACGATCGTCTGAATGACCTGTTTTATCCCGTGGTTACAGGGATGAAACAGTTTGATTTCTTTAAAGTATACAACCGTTACGGACAACTCCTTTACAGTTCGCAGGTTCCCGGTCAGGGATGGGATGGCAGTTTCGGTGGAAAACCACAGCCTCCCGGCACCTATGTGTATATGGCCCAGGCAGTGAATTACAAGGGAGAAAAAGTATTCAGAAAAGGAACAGTGGTGCTGATAAGATAATTCACAGCCACAGGCAACGAATCGCCCGCCTCACCGGTCATACTATAACTGTTGCAAAGCCGTTAAAAGAATGTGAACCACTGCCATTTATTGTATTTTCATGGCTGTTTCACAACAACGAATCAACTGCACTATCTTAATGAAAAAAGGATTACTGTTCGCCATATTGTTTTCTTGTTCGTTCGCGTCATTCGCTACCCATATAGCTGGTGGCGAATTGTTTTACGAACGGATTGGCGCCGGTACTGCTCCAAATACAGACAGGTACAGGATCACGATGCGTCTTTTCCGGCAGTGCTCCACAACCGGAGGCACCGGAGCCCAACTCACTATCGAAACACCGAATGTTGGCATCTATAATACCGCAGGTCTTGGATTTGTAACTTCATTGTCGCTTACACGGCAGTTTACCGGTGCACCACCGGAAATTCAGAATAATCCCGCTGCCAATCCCTGCCTGACCGGTGCGGCCCAGGACAAGATTTCGTGCTACCAGGTGGGAACCTGGAGTGGCGAGATAGATTTACCAAAAAACGCTGGCGGCTACACGCTGGTATGGACACGTTACACGCGTCGCACAGACGAAAACTCGTCTGTCAATTCCAATTCCGGCGCATCTTTCGTTACCCGGATACCAGGCACCAATGTTTTACCGACCGGCTTTAACAGCAGCGCGCAGTTTGTAATCCGTGATACTTCTCTTGTTTGTAAGAACACAAATTTCTCCATCAACCTCAGTGCATCCGACCCTGATGGAGATTCGCTGGTATACCGTTTCGCCGATCCATATGATGGCATCAGCGGTTCAAGTGCTAATCCGGACCCATTCAACTCCACTGGTTTCCCGACTACTATTTCATTGAATACTATCTCCTACGTAGCACCATTTTCTACCAATGCTCCGCTAGGTGCTGCCGCAACGCTCAACCCGGCAACCGGTGTGATAAGCGGAATTGCACCAGCGAACACAGGCTACTATGTACTCGTTATTGTTGCAGAAGAATGGAGAGATGGCGTAAAAATAAATGAGCATCGAAAGGATTTCACGATAAAAGTGGGTGACTGCTCATTGTCCGGTGCACAACTTAGTTCCGTTACGTTCTGTGGCAGTTTCACCAATTCCTTTCAAAACGAATCCGCTTCCACAGGCATCTCGGCATATCTCTGGAATTTTGGTGACCCTGGCAGTGGCGCTGCTAACGTATCAACGCTGCCAAACCCAAGCCACACGTTTTCCGACACCGGTAAATTCAATGTAAAGCTTATCGTAACAAATACCGGCGGCTGTCTCGACTCTTCCGAAGCAGTGGTCTCAGTGTACCCGGATTTCAAAGTCGGTTTTGTTCCTACAGGTAATTGTTTCCAGTCGCCGTTCCAGTTCCAGGATACTTCAAAAAGCACCTACGGAATTGTCAATAGCTGGCACTGGGACTT
>DASVBM010000451.1:0-6288 GCA_036375835.1 Chitinophagaceae bacterium
CATTTTGCGCGCGCGCGGGTTCACTGCCGCTGTCTGTATCATATACCAGTCATGTACCAGCTTCATTACGTTGTGGTACCAGCCGATATGGCTTTCGAGGATCTCACCGCTGCGGGGATCGTGTACATTGGGACCATAGGCATTGGTTACATCAGAAGCGAAATAACGCAGCACGGAGAAGCGTGCGTCTTCTGTGCTCATGCCGGGATCATTCGGCCATTCCTTACCAACGATCGCGTTCCTGAAGCCAGCGGCTTCGAAAGCTACTTGCCAGTCGTTGATGCCCTTGATCAGGTAGGGGATCCATTTCTTAGGTGTTGCGGGATCGATGTAATAAACGATCTGCTTCTTTGGTTCTACCAGTTCGCCACGCTTCCATTTCTCGATGTCTTCGTCTTTAGGCTCCAGTCTCCAGCGAACCGCGAAGGTCTCTTCGTCTACCTTCTGCTGCTCGTCGCTGTATTTGATAAACTGGTCCGGGAAGTATCCCACCCGGCGGTCCCAGTAGCGGCGATCCATCGGAATGCGCGGCAGGATGATCATCGAAGTATTCAGTTCGAAGGTCACCGCACCAGCGGCATTGGCAGCGGGTACAGAGCTGGTAGGGAAAGGAGAAGCCCCGCCCATGGAAGGTGCGGAAGTGAAGGTCTTCACGGTGCGGATCTCGGTATTGATCGGGTAGGTGTTGATGCTTTCGATATAAGAACGGTCAGCGGCAAGTCCTGCCAGGTTGAACGAGCGTTTTCCCATTGGGTTGAGGCTCACCACCTGGTTGTCACCTTTAAAGAAATCAGTTACGTCAATCACAACGCTGGCGGAATCCTTTCCTAATGCTGCGATCGGGAAAGCCGCGGCGATCGGGTTGAGGTTCGAATTGCTTACAGCCTGTGAGATCTGGTTGGTAGAGTCAGCCGCGTTGATCAGCGTGATCACTCTCATGAACACGATATTTGAAGGGCCTCTTTCGAAGGTCACCGTCTGGCGGTTGGTGAGTTCGCCGCCATAAGTAGCACGACCCACACCGCTGTTGGCAGGCACTTTCACGAAGCGTGTCACCGCCATGATCTCGCGGTACATCAGCGAATCGGCGATCTCGAAATAGTATTTGTCTTCCACTTTGTGAACCGTGAAAAGCCCTTTGGAGGTAATGGCTTTGTCGGTGATAACGTCCTTATAGGGTTTCGGACCGGTAGTTCTGCCGGCGGGAGTAGCGCCGTTAGGGCTGGGCGTGGTTCCCGGGGTAGTGGGGGTGCCGGGAGGCCTCTGGGCGGCAACGCCGAGACTGGCTCCCATCACCAGTAACACAACAAGTTTTTTCATGTATCGTAAGGATTTATTTAAGCAGTGAAAGTACTAAAGCATTTGATTAAGCATTTGCAAAAGTGATCAACGGGTGTAGAGGGAAAAATGGCAAACCTGCGTCATCCCCGGCGTTGACAGGAATCATCAGCGGAAACATTCCGGGAAATGGCCCGGGGACATAGAAAAGACATAATTTGTGTCCCATTTGAAAAAATTCGCATTTAAATACATTTTTCTGTAGAATTGCGAACGAAAAATTTCTTACAAACTGATTTCTAAACAAAAAAATCGACTGAGTCATGGCTGAAACAAGACCAACTGCAACTCCCGTTAGAAGTAATACATCTGTTCAACCAAAGAAGTCCAGCAATGCCATCGCATGGTTGGCGCCGCTGCTTTGTTTGATACTGGGGTACGTGATCTGGCGGTTCATTCTTGGTAATGCTTCCAATTTTACTGATCCCGATACCACAGGTGGTTTCTGGCCGCACCATAAGGGTCCGAAGAGTGGTCTGATCAGGATGTACGAAGGTGGTATCGTAGTACCGATCCTGATTGCCAACTTTCTTATTGTTGTCACCTTTGTAATTGAGCGTCTGCTCACTATCTCGAAAGCCACAGGTCGTGGTAATATCGCTGAATTCATCCGTAAAGTGCAGTTCAACCTGGCCAACAGGGACGTGGACAAGGCCATTGCTGAGTGCGACCGCCAGCGGGGTTCTGTAGGAAACGTAATGAAAGCCGGCCTGCGCAAATACAAGGAAATGATCTCGAACAATGAACTGGCTACTGAGCAGAAAGTGCTGAATATCCAGAAAGAAGTGGAAGAAGCTACCGCGCTGGAGCTGCCTATGCTGGAGAAGAACCTGGTGTTCCTTTCCACTATCGCTTCTGTTGCCACGCTACTCGGTCTGCTTGGAACGGTTATCGGTATGATCACGTCTTTCGCGGCCCTCGGTGCCGGCGGTGGTGCAGATGCAGCCGGTGAACTTTCCCGTGGTATCTCGGAAGCCCTTTATAATACGGCACTTGGTATCGGTACTTCAGCTGTAGCGATCATTTCGTATAACATATTCACTACCAAGATCGACGGTATTACTTACGGTATTGATGAGTCAGGGTTTACACTTACGCAGAGCTTTGCTGCCAACTACAAGTAAGTTAAAGCAGGGTTTCCGGTGTGGAAACCGTGGAGCAATGCATCTCATTACCGAACATTAAAAAACAAAGAATGGCCAGGCCTAAATTACCAAGAAAGAGCACCAATATCGACATGACGGCGATGTGTGATGTGGCTTTCCTGCTCCTGTCATTTTTCATCCTGGCAACCGAATTCAAACCTGCGGAGGCGGTGGAGATCACTACCCCCACGTCGGTTGCCTCGAAACCTGCGCCTGAAAAAGACGTGGTGCTCTTATCGATCACCACAGACGGCAAGGTTTTCCTGATGGTGGATGACGCCGAGCAGAAAAAAGAGATAGTTTCTGAACTGAATAAGAACCGTTCACTGGGGCTTACGGAGGCCGATATCAACAGGGCTTCCGCCGCACCTTTCTTCGGAACACCGGTTTCACAGCTGAAAGCAGCGCTGGCTTTGCCGGCTGATAAGTATGTGGGACCATCTTTCCCGGGCATCCCGGCGAAGGATACCGCCAACAACGAGGTGAACGACTGGATGCGCGCGGTCAAAGTAGCTTACACCGGTAAGCGAATGAACCTCCTGTTGAAAGGCGACATGAATTCGAAATACCCTACCCTGAAGAACGTGATCAACGCCTTCAAGGCAAACGATTTCATGAAATTCCAGATGGTTACCAACCCGGAGAACGTGCCGGAGGGAACGGAACTTTTCAGGACAGGCAAGCGGACAGAGTAAATAAATTGATTAACAAAAAAATTTTCTGATATGGCAGAAATGGATACCTCCTCGGGTGGTGGTCATAAAAAAGGACCAGGGGTCAAGAAGAGCAAAAAGCTTTCTACCCGTGTAGACCTTACGCCGATGGTGGACCTGGGTTTCCTGCTCATCACGTTTTTCATATTTACCACAACGATGAGCCGGCCCACCGCTATGAAGCTGAACCTGCCGAAGGATGTGGATAACCCGGAAGAGCAGAACAAAGCCAAGGAAACAGGCGCCCTGACAATCCTGCTCGGAAAGGATAACCACGTGTTTTACTACGAGGGACAGCTGGCAAAAGACGGTTCCAACTGGAAAAGCTCCAACTTCAACGGCGAGGGCAATATCCGGGATGTGATCATCAATAAGAAAAAGGATGTGATCGCGCGCCACGTACACGTACAGAGTTGTCAGGAGATCTGGGCCGAGAACAACAACGACCAGAATTCCTGCCGCGACAGGGACCTGGTGGTGGTTATCAAACCCGGTGAAGAATCTACCTACAAGAACGTAGTGGATATCCTGGACGAGATGGCGATCAACATGGTGAAGCGTTATGCCCTGGTGGATATCAGCGAAGGTGAGACTGCGCTGATCAAGGCAACAGAAGCGGCAAATCCGGGCAATAAATAGTCGCCGGATTTGTGGAATCGGCACAGCTTCTGAATCTTATATAAAAGCTTAGTAGTATGGAATCAAACAAAATCTTATCCGCTGATATCCTGGATATCATATTCGAAGGGAAGAACAAGGAATATGGCGCGTACGAGCTGCGTAAGACGTACAAAAAGAGGCTGATCATAGCTATCGTTGCTACTTTGCTGATATGCCTGGTTTTCCTGATTGCCTCCATTATTTCAAACCTCACAGCTGACGATAAATCCGAACTGCTGGTACAGGACGTGAACCTCGAGAACGTTCAGCAGCAGGAGGAAAAGCAGCCCGAGCCTCCTCCGCCGCCGCCTCCTCCCAAAGAAGAGCCGCCTAAAGTGGAGATCACCAAGTTCACTCCGCCCAAGATCGTAGAAGACGCCAAGGTGGAAGAGAAAGAGGAGATCAAAGAGGTGGTGGAACTGGAAGATACCAAGATCGGTAAAATCAACCAGGAAGGTCTGAAAGACGTAGGTATCGTTGCTCCCCCGGTGGAGGAAAAAGGTACCGGCGTAGTGGAAGCGCCCAAGCAGGAAGTGGAAGACTATGACAAGGAATTCACTTCGGTGCAGATGGAAGCGCAGTTCCCGGGTGGCGTATCTGCCTGGAAGCGTTTCCTCGAGCGCAACCTCAACCAGAACGTACTGGAAGAAAATGGCGCGCCTCCCGGCCGTTACTCTGTGGTAGTGTCGTTCCGCGTGGACAAAGACGGAAGCATCACCGAGGTGAAAGCCGAGAACGATCCTGGTTACGGTACTGCTGAAGAAGCGGTAAGGGTAATCAAGAGAGGTCCGAAGTGGACGCCCGCCCAGCAAAACGGCAGGAACGTGATCTACCGCCAGCGCCAGAGCATCACTTTCGTACTGGAAGGCGAATAATATCACAGGAAATAATATTTCAAATCCCCCTTCACCGGGGGATTTTTTTATGCCCTGAAGCGAAAGACTATTTTTGTTCAAACGAAGCGATGGCAAAGCTCACGGCCTGGGACGATACGATTGTAGCGCCGGCAACCGCGCCCGGTGTGGCGGCGATAGCGGTGATAAGACTGAGTGGAAAAAATGCGTTCAGCATCATAGATGGCATGTTCCCTTCCCGGAAACTGGCGGAACAGGCTACGCATACCGTTCACGTGGGGCTGCTCAGGGATGGCGACACCGTGCTGGACGAGGTGGTGGTATCCCTGTTCCATGGCCCGAGGTCGTACACCGGCGAGGACGTGGTGGAGGTGAGTTGCCATGGTTCGCCCTTTGTACAGGAGAAGATCATACAGGCCATCGTGAAAAACGGCGCCCGCATGGCCGGCCCGGGAGAGTTTACCCTGCGCGCGTTTATGAACGGCAGGATGGACCTGGCGCAGGCAGAAGCGGTAGCCGACCTGATCGCGAGCAACACAGAGGCCAGCCGGCGCACCGCGCTGCAGAATATCCGCGGCGGTTTCTCGGCCGAGCTGAAACAGTTAAGGGAACAACTCATCCGGTTCTCGGCGCTGATAGAGCTGGAGCTCGATTTCTCGCAGGAGGACGTGGAATTCGCCGACCGCAGCCAGCTGAAGCAGTTGATAGACGAACTGGACAAAGTGGTGGGCAGGCTGCTGGCTTCATTCCGGCTGGGCAATGTGATCCGTAACGGCGTGCAGGTAGCCATCATCGGGAAACCGAATGCCGGGAAGTCGACCCTGCTGAACACGTTTCTGAACGAGAACCGCGCCATCGTGAGCGAGATCGCCGGCACTACCCGCGACACCATTGAAGAGATACTGAATATCGGCGGTGTGTTATTCCGCCTGATCGATACCGCGGGGATCCGCCAGCATACCAGCGATATCATCGAAAGCATCGGCGTGGAGAAGAGCCTGGAGAAGATGCACGCCGCCGACCTGGTGCTCTATATTTTCGACGTGAATGAAACCAGTCCTGAGCAGCTGGAGCAGCGCGTGGCGGAGTTCCGGTCCGCCGGCCTGAACCACCTGCTGGTGGGCAACAAAGCCGACCAGCTGGCCGCGGGTGCGCGGCAGCAATACCACCAGGACGTGGTCTTTATCTCAGCGAAGACGGGGGAAGGAGTAGAAGGGCTGAAACAGCGCCTGCTGAACAAGGTGGTGAGCGGCGACCTGAATACGGGCGAGACCATCGTCACCAATACGCGCCATTTTGAAGCGCTGCTGCACCTTCAGGAGCGGCTTGGGGAAGTCCGCAGCGGCATGGACCAGCAGATCCCCGGCGACCTGCTGGCGATCGACATCCGCCAGTGCCTGCACTACCTTGGCGAGATCACCGGCGAGATCACCAGCGAAGACCAGCTGGATTATATTTTTAGTAAGTTTTGTATTGGAAAGTAGCGTTCACTTCTCTTTTTTTCTTTTGATTGCTTTTCAATTAAATAGGTGTTTGCCTCTCTGCTCTTACTTGTTGCCCAACCCCTCTTTTTTGTTT
>DASVBM010000457.1:0-2100 GCA_036375835.1 Chitinophagaceae bacterium
GAACGAAATAGAGCTGCGGATTGGTGTTGTAGATACCTGCAGCATCTGCCAGTACTTTTACAACCAGGCCACCGTAAGGGAAAGCCGAAGACATCTGGTCATCAACAATATCCTCGATAAAAGTGCCCAGCGCTATGTCGGGTAATGATTTTCCATATCGCTTATCAACCGAACGAATTGCATATTGTCTGCCTGAAGCGGATTCAAAACGGAGGTTACGGGTCTGCTTTCCACCACCTGCTTTCGTGGGTCTTAAGCCACCGAACGCGGTGTCCAGCCGCAGTACCGGTACGCGCACTGCAGTACCCCATTCTTTCCTGTAATATTTTCCCCATAAAAACTTATGCAATCCACCCCGGTTGTATTGTTTTCCGGCGATCACGGTGGCCATACCGTTGTCAGATGTGTCCACGATGGTGGTAGTTTGTGCGCCTGACACTGCGGGCAGAGCCAGCACGAAAGCCAACGCGGGGAATAGAAACCGGTTTTTCATAATAACTGTATGAGTAAGACTCAGATGCAACTACGGTGCCAGCTGGTTGGCCCCGGGCGGTGAAATTACCCTGAGCATTAATAGAAAAGGATGACTACCCGGCTTTCCGCTGGAATGAAGGCGCATAACTGAATCGCCTTGTCCTGAGTACTGAATATACCTGGTAAAGTTGTGCTTCGAGCAGGGCCAGCTCAGCGGGTTGCAGGCCGGCGCGTATTGCTTTTCGATAACTGCGACTGAGTTCAAGAAAAAGCTGGTTGAGTTCTTTAATGTCCAGGTGTTGAAATTCTTCGGGCATCGTAGTTCTATAACAAAACGGGGGCCAATGGGAAGTCACAGGAGGTTGTGCAGGAATTGGCATCGGGCCTCAGCTGTCAGTTGTCTGAAGTGACGCAGGAACTGAGGGAACATTATCACGATCAGTGATCAGGCTGGAAGCGGGGGCAAGGGAAAATTGCATTGGGCATCAGGTGAAGCTGCGGCGAAGGAAGCCGGTAATCATCGAACCAAAGAAACCCGTTCATATCCATCCTGCATATAACCGAACGGGCCAGGCTGACGGACCGGAGGGATAATTTATTTTTTGGAATTTATATCAGCCCGATGACTGCCATAAATCACCAAAGCGGCTGAGTGCCGTCATGAAATCCGGCCGGCGACCCTGTTAAGTTTGCATCATGTTAGTCACTTTGGTTTTTCCATCTTACATCATGATGTCTGATTTCCTGGTGATTGCCGGGAAGAACGATATCGAGATGGACCTGAAGAAAAAGACGATGACCTCCAACTTCAGTGAAGAGCAGGTTGAAGCGGCAATCAGCCGTTATCAGGCCCACCTGCTGATTACTATAAACAAGAAAGGCAACTGATTTCCCAGTTGCCCTCCGGTTGTTGCTTCTGTGCTCATTCCAGTCTGATCAAAAATCCTTTCTGTCGATCCTTTATTCCTCTCGTTTGCAAAAACTATATCCTGCGAATCCTAACGATACTAAGCAAAGGTGAAAACCATGCCAATGCTGTTATTGTAAGATTAAAATGCTTGCGGGTTGTTGAAGCAGCAGGAGAATCGGAGCCGGGAGAACCCATGCCGGAGATGCAGGAAAGGTAGCGCCTTACAAGCGGAACATGTACCAGGTGGCGATAGCCAGCAGAATATAGCAGGCCAGCATCAGCAGTGCAACCAGCAATAGCCGCCGCCCATTTGCTTTACTTACGACGCCAGGCACCAGCATCGGGAGAAGTACCACCGAATTGACGATGCCGGCAAAGACCAGGAAGAAATACGCGAGCGTACCCGCTTCCAATTCCTTTGTTACCAGGTAATAAGTATCGAGCGCTCCACCGGTCACCAGGGTGAGGTCGGCCATCCATTTGCCGGTGCTGATGAGGGATTGTTCATTCATTGGAAGACGAATATCTGAAAGGTATAGAACCCCAGAGAATCCTCGTTGTTTATGGCCCAAAAAAAACCGCGGCAGAACTGCCGCGGTTTGCCGGTCTCCCGGTCTTTTCATCACCTGTTTTTAGTCTTTTACAAAACGGATGGACTGCGCTGTTCCTGCTGAAGAAACCGCCTGCAGTACATAGGTTCCGGGGGTCAGGCCGGA
>DASVBM010000336.1:0-3991 GCA_036375835.1 Chitinophagaceae bacterium
TGAAAGCTGCTGCAACTGACACATCCAGCTCTGCTGCGACTGCCGGAACGAACCGATAAATCATCAGAAAGTTACCCATGCGGCGATGGCCTGCGTAATGACCCCCAGCAACAGGCCGGAATAAACATCACCGTTGGTATGATCTGAAGCAAGGAAACGGGCGGTACAAACCAGCCCGGCGATCAGCCAGGCGATAGACATTACAGCACCTATATGCGTACCCCCGGTAAAAGCCAGTATGGTGACAAACGCCGCGGCTGCACCCACTCCTATCGCGTGCATGCTGATCTTGAAAAAATTATTAGCGATTAAAGCCACGGGTGTGGAGAGGAAAACGCCCAGGAAAAAAACACGAAGCGCAAACGGCTGGTCGGTGAAGTTCTTACTGAGATACCAGAGCCACCAGTAAAAGATCATCACAATCATATACGGTGCGATCCTTTCTTTCTGCGTTTTCAGAAAAATACTATCGATGAACTTCAGGCGCCATAGCAGGAATACTGCAACAGCGGGAAAGAAAGCAGTATTGATGAACACCACCAATGTCCTGAACATTGCATCATTCGCCAGCATACCTGAAAACTGGTGCGGGTACAGCCACGTCAGCAATAAATACACATATGTGGGAATAAACAAAGGATGAAAAATATAGGAGATCACCTTTGCAGCGAACCTCAGCACGGGTGGTGCGGGGTAATATGCGGCCGACTGGTCATTCATTGGGGTCACAGTTCCTTCCGCAACCTGGCAACCGGTATATTCAGTTGTTCCCGGTACTTGGCTACGGTTCTGCGTGCAATGTTATAACCTTTTTCCTGTAAAAGTTCAGTGAGCCTTTCGTCGCTGAGCGGTTTGTGTTTGTCTTCAGCTTCAATCAGGTCGCTCAGAATCTTCTTGACCTCCCGGGTACTCACTTCTTCGCCTGTGTCGGTGCTGAGTGACTCGCTGAAAAAGAATTTCAAACGATAGGTCCCGAATTCAGTCTGAACAAACTTACTATTGGCCACCCGGCTTACAGTAGATATATCCAGCCCGGTGATCTCGGCGATATCCTTCAGGATCATCGGCTTCAGAACGGTTTCATCACCCGTGATGAAAAAGTCGTGCTGGTAATTCATGATCGCGCCCATGGTGCTCAGCAGCGTGTGCTGGCGCTGTTTGATCATATCGATGAACCACTTGGCGGAATCGATTTTTTGTTTGATGAACAGCACCGCTTCTTTCTGCCGCTTGTCCTTCTTGCTGCCCTTGTCGTAATCCTTCAGCATCTCGCGATAGCCTTCACTGATACGCAGGTCTGGCGCATTGCGGGCATTCAGGGTGAGTTCGAGCTTGCCGTTATTGTTTATGATAAAAAAGTCCGGAACAATATAACTTTCTGCCTTGTTGATTTCTCCCACGTTGCCACCCGGCTTCGGGTTCAGTTTGATGATCTGGTTGATCACTTCTTTCAGCTGTTCGTCGCTGAGGTTCAGTCCGCGCTGGATCTTCTCGTAGTGCTTTTTCGTGAATTCGTCGAAGTACTTTTCAAGTACGGCGATTGCTGTTTCAACCGGCTTCGCCTCTTTCAGTTTCCTGCGGAGCTGTATCAGGAGACACTCCCTCAGGTCCCTCGCGCAGATGCCCGGTGGATCGAAATGCTGGATTTGCCTGATGATTTCGTCAATCTCGGCTTCGGTGGCATCGACGTTCTGGCGGAATGCAAGATCGTCTGCAATCGAGGATATCTCCCTTCTCAGGTAGCCGTCGTCATCGATACTGCCTACTACCTGTTCCGCAATTTTAAAAGTACGTTCATCAAGGTTCAGCATACCGAGCTGGTCCATCAGCAGGTCGTGGAAACTGCCTTCCACTTTGAAGGGCATCGTCTTCTTGTCGTCAGCTTCCGGATAGTTATCGTCACGGAGTTTATAATCAGCAACATCATCATCGCCTTCACTCACATAATCGCTGATATCGATATTGTCATAGTCGTCTTCACTGCCGTCCATGTCATATTCTTCTTCCGATTCGGCAGACTGGAACTCATCTTTCATTTCATCGGAGGCGTCTTCTCCCTCCTCCGCCATTTCAAGTGCGGGATTCTCCTCCAGTTCTTCCTTAATCCGTTCTTCAAGATTGGCCGTAGGTATCTGCAACAGCTTCATCAGCTGAATCTGCTGCGGCGAAAGCTTTTGTAATAGTTTCTGTTGTAAGGTTTGACTTAATGCCATTCTGGGATCCTCTTAAATCTGGTTACAAAATCAATCTGAACAGGCCGTAAATTTACAGACAAACCGACCTTTTATGCAATGCATAAGGATTTGTTTTTCTGTTATTTTAATGCTATTTACAGCAAACTGCATAGGGCAATCCGGCTATGATTCCGTGTTAGCTAAGCCGATCGTTCGATTAGTTGCGGATTCAGCAGGGCCGGGGAAAACTGCCGGTTTCATACCTGCCAATTTTTATGCCTCACCACAAGGATTCTTCTGCAGGCAGGAATTTTTTTTCGAAAAAAAGACCGGGATACCGTTGAAGCTGAGGCTGGGAACTGTTGAATACTGTGATTACCTGGAAGGAAAAACCAATAAAAACCGAAAATGAAAAAGCTTTTACTGGTAAGGCATGCGAAAAGCAGTTGGGATCATATCAGCCAGCCGGATTTCGAAAGAACATTGAACGACAGGGGCCACCGGGACGCGCCCCGCATGGCAAAACGACTGCTGAAAGAAGAAATTGAGATTGATGCATTTCTGTCCAGTCCGGCAGTGCGCGCACTCACTACCGCCGAATACTTCGCCGAAGCCTGGGACGTAAAGAAAAAACACGTGGTACAGGAACCCGCGCTGTACCATCCAACCGCGGAAGTTTTTTTTGATGTCATCTCCCGGATTGATGACCGCCATAATTGTGTGGCGATTTTTTCCCACAACCCTGGCATTACGGAATTTGCTAATACGCTTTGTTCGCATCGGGTAGATGATATGCCCACCTGCGCGGTCTTCGCCGTTAAGGCAGATATCAAAAGCTGGAAGGATTTCAGGGAGGCAGAGAAAAAATTCTGGTTCTTCGATTACCCGAAGCACCACGAGTAGAAGAAGAAATACGGCGCCGGTTACCCTGCTATGCTTGTCCAACACCAGATCCGGCGGCGTCAACCGCCTGCCGTGCGAAGAAAAAACCTGCATCCCAACCAGTGCTGCCAGCCCTGGTCAGGTCTTTATTCTTCTATGGACGCGGCTTTCCGCGAACGATAGCTCACCAGGTAAACTCCCCCGAAGATCAGCAGGGCTGAAATCCCTTTCGACAGTGTGAATGATTCGCCCATAAACAGCATCGCAATAACAGCCGCGAAAACAGGCTGCGTATAAATATAGGCGCCGGTTGTCGATGCACCGAGCACAGAGACCCCGTAGACATTGAACAGATAAGCAAAAAAAGTTGCGGCAAACACTACAAAGGCAAGCGCGATCCAGTGTCCCGGCTGAAGTGCCGACCAATCGGTTTGAACGAAGTCGTGCCAGCCAAATGGAAGGATAAAGAACAAGCCAACGGTGAATACCGAACGGATCACCTGCAGCGATGAGTACCGTTCCATCAGCGGCCGCACCATCACCAGGTAAAAGCCATACAGGATGGCGTTGATCAGCACATAAATGTCGCCACGCAGGATATTGGTGGCAGATTGCATCTGGTCTTTTTGCAGGATCAGCGTTACCGCCCCCGCCACTCCCATTGCCAGACCTGCGAATTTGATCAGGTTCAGCTGCTCACGCAGCAGCCAGGCCGCGATACAGGTAATAAAAATGGGAGTTGCCAGCATGAGCAGTGCAGCATGAATAGAAGTGGTGAGCGCAAGCCCGTTGATAAAGAAAAGCTGGTTGAATGCAACGCCCGTTGCTCCGCAAAGGATAAAACGGAGTATGTCTTTCTTTGTTACCCTGACCGGTGTTGGACGGAAACTGAATAGGATCCAGAACAGGATGGTAGTTACCAGGATACGGATCAC
>DASVBM010000465.1:0-2740 GCA_036375835.1 Chitinophagaceae bacterium
GCTTGAAAAAAACAGGAATGTTCCAATCAGCGCAAGCGTGACAGCTTTTTTGTCTTTCATGTTGTACATTTTAGCCCCGGGGGCAATACAATTTACAAACAACGCCACATTTTTTTATCACCCGAACATCTTTCAGCGGAATTTAAGCGGCAACAGAATCAAGCCCTTATTACCTCCTGATTTTTATGCATTCGTATGGCCCGAACCTTCAGCTCAAAAAAAAGGAACGATTCGCATCGTTCCTCTATAGTATGTCGCCGACAGTTGAATTACAACGTCCGCTTTACTTCCTCTTCTTCATAAGCAACAAGCGTATCTCCCGCCTGGATATCCGCGAAATTCTTCACGGTCAATCCGCACTCGTAACCCGCCGCTACTTCCTTCACGTCGTCCTTGAAGCGCTTCAGGCTGCCGAGCTCGGCGAAACCACCTTCCTGCCTCGGGTAGATGAGGATACCGTCGCGGAACACGCGGATCTTGCTGTCGCGCTTCACCTTGCCATCGGTTACATAACAACCTGCAACGGTTGCTTTGTCGAATTTGAATACCTCGCGGATGTCGATGTTCGCCACTTCTTTCTCCTGGACCTTCGGTTCCAGCATGCCCTCCATCGCGCTCCTGATCTCGTCGATTGCGGTATAGATGATGGAATACATCCTGATCTGCACGCCTTCGTTCTCCGCCAGCTTCTGCGCCTGCGAACTCGGGCGTACGTTGAAACCTACAACGATCGCGTCGGAAGCGGTGGCCAGCAGCACATCACTTTCCGAAATCTGTCCCACGGCCTTATGCACCACGCGTACGGCGATCTCATCGGTAGAAAGCTTCTGCAGTGAATCGCTCAGCGCTTCCACCGAACCGTCCACGTCGCCCTTGATGATGATGTTGAGTTCCTTAAAGTTACCCAGTGCCAGTCGGCGGCCGATCTCATCCAGTGTGATATGTTTACGTGCACGCAATCCCTGCTCACGAAGGATCTGGGCACGCTTGTTCGCGATTTCCTTGGCTTCTGCTTCGTCTTCGTAGTCCTTGAACTTCTCACCTGCCTGCGGCGCGCCGTTCAGACCGAGTATCACCACCGGTGTGGAAGGCGGCGCTTCGTCCACGCGCTGGTTTCTTTCATTGAACATCGCCTTCACGCGCCCATAGTGTTGACCGCTTACTACCAGGTCGCCCTGGCGCAGCGTCCCATTTTGCACCAGCAATGTTGCTACATAACCGCGGCCTTTATCAAGCGAAGCTTCAATGATATTACCGGAGGCTTCCCGGTCGGGATTTGCTTTCAAGTCAAGCAATTCTGCTTCCAGCAATATTTTCTCGAGCAGCAGGTCAACATTCAGTCCTTTCTTAGCTGAAAGTTCCTGGCTCTGGTATTTACCGCCCCAGCTTTCCACCAGGATGTTCATACCGGCCAGCTGTTCATATATCTTCTGCGGATTCGCTCCGTCCTTATCAATCTTGTTCACTGCGAAGATCATGGGTACGCCCGCTGCCTGCGCATGGCTGATGGCTTCCCTTGTCTGTGGCATCACCGCGTCATCCGCCGCCACTACGATCACCGCCACGTCGGTAACCTTGGCACCACGCGCACGCATGGCGGTAAAGGCTTCGTGACCGGGCGTATCCAGGAAAGTGATGTGTTTGCCATTCGGGAGGGTTACTTCATAGGCACCGATGTGCTGGGTGATACCCCCGGCCTCGCCCGCTACTACGTTGGCGCTGCGGATATAGTCGAGCAAAGATGTTTTACCGTGGTCAACGTGACCCATGATCGTGACGATAGGAGCGCGCGGTTGCAGGTCTTCTGCATCATCCACTTCTTCCTCCTCGTCCATTTCGGAAGCGTCATCCACACCAATGAATTCCACTTCATAGTCAAACTCGCCGGCAACCAGTTCGATCACCTCTGCATCGAGTCGCTGGTTGATCGATACCATGATACCGAGGCTCATACACTTGCTGATCACCTCGGCAAAGCTCACGTCCATCAGGTTAGCCAGTTCGCTCACAGTAACAAATTCTGTTACCTGCAGTTTATTATCCTGCATTCCTTCCGAAGCTTCCGCAGCCTCCTGACGTTTTTCACGACGGTGCTTTGCTTTCAGGCTCTTGCCTTTTCCGCCACCGCCAGCCAGTTTGGCCTGCGTTTCACGGATCTTATCCTGGATCTCTTTCTGATCAATTTCCTTGTCGGCCGGGCGTTCCCTTCTGCCGCCACCTTTCTGAATGGTGGGTCGCGGGCCACCACGCTGGAATCCTGTTCCACCCTGCCTTCCGCCACGCTGAGCTCCACCGTCACGTCCGAATCCACCCTGCTGGGGCTGGTCGCTCTTCTTTTCGATCGGAATACGTTTCCGTTTGCGTTTCTCATCCGCGGTACCGGCACCGGCGCCGGCTTTGGGACGCGTATCACTGTCAACAGGCAGTTCAATCTTTCCGAGGATCTTGGGTCCTTCCAGTTTCTCCGCCTTTATGTTTTCAATAGTTGGTTCTTCTTCTTTCACCGGCTCCGGAGGTGCAACGGGTGCTTCTTCGGCAGCAGGTTCAGCGGCTTTTTTCTTCGCAGCCTTCTTCGGCTTTTCTTCTGCCGGTGGCGCTTCCGCAGCTTCTTCCTTCTTCTTTGCCGTTTTCTTCGGCCGGGTAGAACTTTCGATGGCCGAGAGGTCTATCTTATCGATAACCTTCGGACCTTCTACCGCAGGCGCCTCCGCCTTCACAACTTCCGGCTTTTCTTCTTTCA
>DASVBM010000461.1:0-6351 GCA_036375835.1 Chitinophagaceae bacterium
ATCGGTGCCGCAATAGACCTGTATGAAGGCTCGTTGCCGGATTATGGCTGGCCGAACTGGGTACTGGGAAACCACGACCAGCCCCGGATCACCAGCAGGATCGGTCAGATGCAGGCCAGGGTTGCGGCACTGCTGTTACTCACACTACGCGGTACGCCAACTATTTATTACGGTGAAGAAATCGGGATGACCGACGTTCCCATTCCTTTCGATGAAGTACAGGACCCCCAGGGTTTAAACATGCCGGATAAAAACCTCAGTCGCGACCCGGCACGTACACCGATGCAATGGGACAACAGCGCCAACGCGGGCTTCACTACCGGAAAACCCTGGCTGCGGATTGACAAAAGTTACCGAAGGGTGAATGTAGAAGTGCAGAAGGAAGATTCACATTCGACGTTGAGTTTTTACAGGAAACTTATCGCGTTCAGGCAAAATGAACCTTCACTAAAAACCGGACGCTATATTCCTGTACATGCCGATCCACAGTTTATTTCATACATCCGGTGTGCAGAAGGGCAACCAAGGTATCTCGTGGTACTGAATGTAAGTCATCGCCCCTGTTATTATACCCCGAAGCACCCTGAAATAAATGGTCAGGTAGTAATTGGCACAGTTCCGGAGTTGGAGGGTCGGCGCGTGTCTGGTGAGATTTACCTGAGCGGCGATGAAGGCATTATCATTAAACTCGATAATTAAATGAGGCAGGGTGCAGTATATACAGGCAAAGGATGTTGCAGGTTTACCGTTTGGGCTCCGGAAAAGCAAAGAGTAACTTTACATATAGTCGGGGATGTTGAAAGGAAAGTTGACATGCAACGCGATGAAATGGGGTACTTTTCCGTGGAAACGGAAGCCACACCGGGTACCCGTTACCTTTACATAACCGACGAAGAAGAGAAAGGTTTGCCCGATCCCGCGTCAATGTTTCAACCCGATGGAGTACACGGCAGTTCTCAGGTGATTGATCTTAATAATTTCAAATGGACAGATCAGAACTGGAAAGCACCTGCTTTCGCCGGGCTGGTGTTATACGAATTGCATATCGGAACCTTCACAGAACAAGGCACGTTTTCGTCAGCTATTGAGAAACTGGATCTGCTGACGGATATCGGTGTGAACGCGATCGAAATAATGCCTGTGTCACAGTTTCCCGGAAATCGCAACTGGGGATACGATGGCGTTTATCCATATGCTGTTCAGAACACCTACGGAGGTCCGGAAGGCTTGATGCAGCTGGTGGATGCCTGCCATAGTAAAGGAATAGCGGTATTCCTGGACGTAGTATACAATCACCAGGGACCGGAAGGCAACTACCTGGGGCAGTTTGCACCTTATTTCACTGACCATTACAAAACAGCCTGGGGCCAGGCGATCAATTTCGACGGCGAATGGAGCGATGGCGTCCGGTGGTTCTATGTCGAAAACGCATTATACTGGCTGGATAAATTTCATATAGACGGCCTCCGGTTCGACGCCGTGCATTCAGTCTACGATTTCGGGGCAGTTAACTTCTGGGAAATGCTGCACAATGAAATCAGAGAGCTTGGACGTAAAAAAGAAATGAATTTTTATACCATTGCGGAGAGTGACCTCAATGCGCCACGCACGGTTCAGCCACTCGAAAATAACGGCTATGGATTTTCAGCGCAATGGCTGGATGATTTTCACCACGCAGTTTATGTGATGCTGGATAAGGAAGGCAGGAAACGTTACCAGGATTTTGGCGATATGCGCCAGGTTGCAAAAGCTTACATGGAAGGATTCGTGCATTCCGGTGAATATGTGCAGTTCCGTAAAAGGCACTATGGCAAATCGTCAGCTGGCATCCCCGGTAACCATTTCGTTGCATTCATCAACAACCACGACCAGTCCGGGAACCGGATCGACGGAGCCAGGCTTTGCGCGCTGGTTGACCATGAATATGCAAAGCTGGCGGCCGCTATGCTGCTACTCGCCCCTTATGTACCCATGTTATTCATGGGCGAAGAATATGGTGAACAAAATCCTTTTTTTTACTTCATCAGCCACTCCGATCAGGCACTGGTGCACGCGGTGCAGGAAGGCCGGCGGAATGAATTCAAGGCATTTTATGGTCCCGATGCGAGTTTCCCGGATCCACAATCAGCAGAAATATTCGAACGTTCAAAACTCGACTGGAGCAGAAGAAACAAAGGACGTCATCAGGTGCTGCTGAACTGGCATCGCGCGCTGATCAGTCTTCGTAAAACACACCCTGCATTGAAATATTTTGAGAAGGAAGGGGTGCGCGCAGAATGCCTGGACCAGACGGGATTGATACTGCACCGGAACGACGAGGAATGTAAGACCGCGCTATTGGCAATGTTCAATATTTCTGACGAACACCTCACCTATTTCCTGCCGGGCACAAACGGTTCGTGGGACAAATTGCTTGATTCCACCATGGCGGAATGGAGACTGGAAAATACTTCCACAAATAATGCAACGGTACCCTCAAAATGCAATGCCGGTGAGATGATAAAATTACCAGCACGAAGCGTGGTGGTAGTTGGTAAGGGATTTGAATAACTCATTTACAACATTTTATTGAGATCAATGCGTATAACGGTATACCCTGGCAGTCCGCACCCCCTTGGTGCCACCTGGGATGGAAATGGAGTCAACTTCGCGATATACACTGAGAATGCCACGGGTGTAGACCTCTGCCTTTTCGATGCCCCCGGTGGTAAGACAGAAATCGAAAGAATAAGGATTAAAGAAGTAACCCACCAGGTTTGGCATGCTTACCTGCCGGGAATCAAACCCGGACAGCTATACGGATACCGCGTGTATGGTCCTTACGAACCAGAGAACGGTCATCGGTTCAACCCGAATAAATTGCTTATCGACCCATATGCAAAAGCAATTGCGGGTCGCGTTGACTGGAACGATACCCTGTTTGGCTACGAAATAGGTAGCCCTGAAGAAGACCTGAGCTTCAGCGACCAGGACAGCGCACCATATGCGCCGAAATGCGTTGTGGTGGATGACCGCTTCAACTGGGAAGGTGATGTTCAGTTAAAAATCCCCTATTACAAGACGGTTATTTATGAAACCCATGTAAAGGGCTTCACACAACTGCAACCTGACATTCCCGAAGCTATCCGCGGCACTTATGCTGCCGTTGCACACCCGGTAACCATCAGGTACCTGAAAGAACTCGGCGTCACCGCGGTAGAACTGATGCCGGTACATCATTTTGTTGTTGACAAAATATTAAAAGATAATGGTCTTACGAATTACTGGGGTTATAACACAATCGGATTCTTTGCACCAGAGGTGAAATACTCCAGTTCCGGATTTATGGGTGAGCAGGTTACCGAATTCAAAAGCATGGTAAAGGAATTGCATAAGGCGGGGATTGAAGTGATACTCGACGTAGTTTACAATCATACTGCCGAAGGGAATCACCTTGGCCCGACGCTTAGCTTCCGCGGTGTTGATAATGCATCATATTACCGCCTCACAGAGGACAAACGTTACTATAATGATTACACAGGAACAGGTAACACCCTCAACGCGCAACTGCCGAATGTGCTGAAGCTGATTATGGACAGCCTCCGTTATTGGGTCACCGAGATGCATGTTGACGGCTTCCGCTTCGACCTCGCGGCAACACTTGCCCGCGAACTCCATGAAGTGGACAGGCTGGGCTCATTCTTCGATATTATTCACCAGGATCCGATCATATCGCAGGCGAAGCTGATCGCCGAACCCTGGGATATCGGCGAAGGAGGTTACCAGGTGGGTAAGTTCCCTCCGGGATGGGCGGAATGGAATGGCAAATACCGTGATTGCATCCGCGATTACTGGCGTGGCGCAGACAGTATGCTTGCGGAATTTGCGGAACGCTTTACCGGCAGCTCCGATTTGTATAAGAATGATTACCGGCTTCCGACCGCGAGTATAAATTTCGTCACAGCCCATGATGGATTTACGCTGAGTGACCTTGTCTCATATAACGAAAAACACAACGAAGCAAACGGCGAACAGAATAACGATGGAGAAAGCCACAACCGTTCGTGGAACTGTGGTGCAGAAGGTTTTACCGATGATGCGGGTATCAGGCAGTTAAGAGCAAAGCAAAAACGGAATTTCCTGACAACCCTGTTTCTTTCACAGGGTGTACCCATGCTGGTGTCCGGCGACGAGATCGGAAGAACACAACAGGGCAACAACAATGCATATTGCCAGGACAATGAGATTTCCTGGATTGACTGGGAGCATGCAGACCAGGAGCTCCTCTTATTTACACGCAAACTGATTCATTTCAGGCGAAAGCACCCTGTTTTTCGGAGAAGAAGGTGGTTCCAGGGACAGCCAATCAAAGGTATGGGTGTTGAAGACATCGGTTGGTTTCAACCCGACGGAACAGAAATGAGCGATGAACACTGGAACCAGGATTTCGCCAAATCAATGGCTGTGTTTCTGAACGGGCAGGGAATCAGGCATGCTGGTCCAAAAGGTGAGCAGATCGTAGATGACAGCTTTTATGTAATCTTCAATGCACACCATGAGCCACTCGAATTCAGGTTGCCATCGCGTAAATATGGTAGTAACTGGATCAAATCGATCGATACAGCAACGGGACTGATCACCGATTCCGGCGATTCATTAACAGCAAGGTCAACACTCAACGTTGAAAGCCGCTCAATCGTAGTGCTGCGAAAGCCGATTGAAACAGAGAAACATGGATAAATGCAGAACCCCACCGCTACATACCGTCTCCAGTTCCACAAAAATTTTGGCTTCGAACAGCTGCAAAGCATTATCCAGTACCTTGTTGATCTGGGTGTTGCTACTGTGTACGCTTCACCGGTATTCAAATCGGTTCCCGGCAGCACACATGGCTACGACGGCCTCGATCCGAACCAGTTGAACCCGGAGATCGGCACACTCGAACAACTCAAACGAATCACTAAAAAGCTCAGATCGCAAGGCGTCGGCTGGCTGCAGGACATCGTTCCCAATCACATGGCTTTTAACCCGGAGAATCGCTGGCTCCGGGATGTACTGGAAAAAGGCCAGCATTCGGAATATGCCGGATTCTTCGATATCGACTGGAACGAAAAGCTGATGGTCCCTTTCCTGGGAAACGACCTGGAAACGGTGATCGCAGCAAATGAGCTGAAACTGGTGACGATCGACGGTAAAAAACAACTGCAGTACTACGATTCAGAATATCCGATTTCGGAAATTGACACAGAAGGTAAAAACGCCGGAAATGTCAGGCAGTTGCTCGAAGCGCAGTCTTACCGGCTTTGCAGCTGGCAGGAAACTGACAGCCGGATCAATTACCGTAGGTTTTTTACGATCAATGGGTTGATCTGTATGAACATGCACGATCCCGATGTATTTAACGCATACCATCAACTGGCTGGCAACCTCGTTAAGGAAGGTGTGTTTCAGGGGTTACGTATTGATCATATAGACGGACTTTACGATCCCGCCACTTATCTCCGCCGGCTGCGTGAGCGCTGTGGTGACGAGGTATACATAACTGTTGAAAAAATCCTCCAGCCGCAGGAACTATTGCCTTCAGGATGGGAAGCCCAGGGAACAACGGGATATGATTTTCTGGCCCTGGTGAATAACCTGCTGACAAATGCAGCGGCTTCGCAGTCCTTCACGGATTTTTACCAGCAACTTACCGGCGATGATATACCGGTTGAGATGCAGGTGCAAAACAAGAAAGCACAGATACTCCATCACCATATGCGCGGTGAATTGGATAATCTTGCTGATCTGTTCAGGCAGCGGGACCTTGTCAATAAAAAGTCTTTTGCGGCTGTTCGTACCGATGATCTCCGTGAAGCAATAGCGGAATGGCTGATCCATTGCCCGGTGTACCGGTTTTATGGAAATATGCTTCCACTGGAGCAACATGAAGCAGACGCTGTTCAGCAAGTGTTCAATAAAATTAAAACGCAGAATCCGGAGCTGGTGAGGGCAGTCGGCTTACTGGAAGAAGCGATACTGCATTACCCACATCAGGGTAACAGGGAGCGTAACGAACAGGCCGCACATTTTTACAAACGATGCATGCAGTTCAGCGGGCCGCTCATGGCAAAAGGTGTAGAGGACACGTTAATGTATACATGGAACCGTTTCATCGCCCATAACGAAGTTGGTGATCAGCCTTCTTCATTTGGCATCGAAGTGCACCAGTTCCACGCTGCGATGCAGGAGCGCCAGAGGCAGTGGCCATTTACGATGAACGCGACTTCCACACACGATACAAAGCGCGGAGAAGATGTAAGGGCGAGGTTGAACGTGCTCACCGATCTTCCGGAATACTGGTTCGCGAAAGTGAATGAATGGAAAGAAATG
>DASVBM010000468.1:0-11581 GCA_036375835.1 Chitinophagaceae bacterium
AGTTTGCAGAAAGGCTGGCAGAGGTAGGACAGCCCGAGGCCTTACCCAAACTGGAAGGAAAGCGGATGTTCCTGATGCTCACACCCAAGACGAATAAACCAAAGAAAAAGGAAACAGCTTCTGAATAATAAGATCCCGGCCGCGCTGCCGGGATCTTTGTTTACGGCTGCTTCAGACCGACAGATTACTGCCTTTTATAATATCTCCTGTTTTACCGGGTCTGGTTTATTTCGTATATTCATTACAAATAGTTTGCTCTATGAGAAAAGTAAGTGAAGTCCTTTCAAGGAAAGGCAGCGCTGTGGTAGAGGTGCGCGCCACGCAAAATGTGATCGAGGCGCTCCAGCTCATGGCCGAAAAAAACATAGGGTCTGTAGTAGTGAAGGATGAGAACGGACGATACAGGGGCATACTCACCGAAAGAGATTACAGCCGTAAAATTATCCTGCTGCACCGCAGCTCAACAGAAACCACGGTTGCGGAGATCATGAGCACGGATCTCCCGAAGATATCTTTGTTTGATACGGTAGAACACTGCATGCAGCTGATGACTGATAATAATGTCCGCTACCTGCCGGTATTCAGCGGTGAAGAGCTCAAGGGAATTATTTCAATGACCGACGTGGTGAAGGAAACAATCCTGGCACAGCAGGAAACCATCGACCAGCTGAAACAATACATCACGTTATAAAAAACAAAGCCCCGCAAACGCGGGGCCTTGCCGGTTTTTCAATAAGGTTAATGAACAGTATTCATATCTGTGTTCAGATCCGAATGATTCATTCTTCCTTTCACCTTGTTCAGCGCGTCTGTGGCTTTTCCTTTCAGGTCATTCACAACTTCCGGGTGCCGCTTCAGGTAGTAAGCCAGACCCGCTACACCAGCTGCTATCAGAATCTTTTTCATACTGTTTACGTTTGACAAAAAATAAAACAACAGCTATACCAAAATAACTGCCTGCCGGTGGTGACGCTGATTATCAGTCCTTCCGCAGCACGATCCTGAATGTGGTGCCCTTGCCCGGTTCACTGGATTTTACATAAATCTGCCCTTTGTGGTACTGTTCAATGATGCGTTTGGTGAGGGTTAGTCCCAGTCCCCAGCCCCGCTTTTTCGTAGTGAACCCCGGGTTGAAGACTTTGGTGATATGAGCCTTGCTGATGCCTTTGCCGTTGTCGGCCACGTCTATCAGTACCTGCGCAGCCTGGTTAATAATGGTGATATCGATCTTTCCTTTATCATCCATGGCGTCCAGCGCGTTCTTTAAAAGGTTTTCAATTACCCAGTCGAACAGCGGAGGCGATACAAACCCAGTGACAGGTTGTGAACCCTTCACTTCAAGATTGATAGCTACCCTGCTTCCCGCCCGTTTGCGGATATAGGTTATCATATTCTCCACCTGTCGCACCAGGTCTGTCTGTTCCAGTTTTGGCTTGCTGCCGATCTTTCCGAAGCGGTCGGTCACCAGTTGAAGGCGATGCACGTCTTTTTCGAGTTCAGGGATCAGTTTTTCGTTGCCGGGTATGTCCCTCAGCACTTCGATCCATCCTTCAAGTGAGGAAACGGGGGTCCCCAGCTGGTGCGCGGTTTCCTTTGCCATGCCTGCCCACAACTGATTCTGTGTACTCCGGTAACTGGAACGCAGCGCTACCAGCGTGATAATGATGAACAACCCTACAATGAGCAGCTGGATCATCGGGTAATAACGTACTTCTTTCTGGAGCTGGCTCTCACCATAGTAGTAATGATTGGCGATGTAGGGTTTCTCGCTGATTGTAAGTATCAGTGGCGGATGAAGGCTTTTAAATACCCTGAGCTGTTGCCGGATATAGCCTGAGTCAGTGGCGACACGCGTGCTGTCCAGATTGCGGTAATTGCCCGTTACCCGGTTGTTTTCATCTGTTTCAATGATGGGGATGTCATCGTTCATCCGGGATATTTCCGAGGCCAGCGTGAGACTTGCTGAATCCGAGGAGAACAGGATGGTTCGCTGAGCCTCTACCCATTGTTCCACCTTTTGTCTCTCTTCATTTGCCAGTTTACGGGAGAGATAACGGGAATAGAATATGGTGCCGGTAACAATAACAATAGCAACCAAAGCCAGGGCAGTCTTCCAATTGAGCCATTGCCGAAACATCTGACTAAGATAATGAATAGTTCAGCTGTATACCTGCGGGAATGTGCAGGGCCGCGGTTTAGTGCAGTGTTGTTAAAGGAAGACCAAATAACTTTTTACCAGTAAAAGCTGGTTAATTATTTGGTCTAACTGGTGTAAATCCCCAAACCATGAAAAAGATCTACACGCTTATCCTTGCTGCTGCAGTTCTCCTTTATTCATGTAAATCTGCCAGTAAAGCCTTCGAAAAAGGCGACTACGAAGACGCGGTTTCTATTGCTGTTAAGAAACTCCAGAAGAATGGTAATGACGCCGCCACACAGTCCTTATTGCGCGATGCCTACCAGCGCGCGGTTGACGGCCACGAGGCGGTGATCCGCAATCTGTCGAACAGTGCTTCAGAAAACAGGTTTGAACAGATCTATTACGAATATCGTAAACTGCAAAATCTCTACGAATCTATTGCCCGCTCACCTGAGGCGAGCCGGGTGGTGAAGGCTGCCGATTATTCTTCGTATGTGCAGGCTTATAAGGAAAAAGCCGGCCAGGTTTATTTTGATCGCGGACTTGCGCTGATGCAAAAGGGCGATAAGGCATCTTTCCGCCAGGCATATAATGAACTGAAAACCGCTTACCGGTTCCGAAATGATTATGAGGTCAAGCGTAAGATGGAAGAAGCTTATGAAGGCGCGGTGGTACGGGTACTTCTGTTAACGGATAACAATGTTTACAGCAACGGATACGGCGCCGGCGGGTATTACGGAAACGGCGGCTACAGAGGAGATCGATTTGGTAACGGCTACAATGATTACAATACCAGCTACGAGATCCGCAATTTCCAGCAGAACCTGGTACGCAACCTTCGATACCAGTCCAATAACGAATTTGTGCAGTTTATCAGTGATGCGGATGTACGCGGGAGCGTTCAGCCGGATGAGATAATCGAAATGAACCTCGGCAGGCTGGATATGGGCCGCTCGTATGACGAAAACAACTATCGCGATGTTTCTAAGCAGATCGTCACCCGGACGATAGTCTACAAACCCGATTCGGTTGTAAATGAATACGGCACCGTTTACGCAAGGATCAATGTCACCCGCAGAAACTTCGTCTCCTATGGAGATCTCCATATTACCGCACGCGACGCGGCTGGTAAATATCTCTGGGGTGATGTGATAGGGGCGGAGCATCGCTTCAGTACCGAGTTTGCCAGCTATACCGGCGACGAGCGGGCATTGAGCGCTTCAGACCGGGCACTGATCAGCAACAGCCAGAACAATGGTTATAACAATATTCGCCGGGAAGATATCTACCGCGAATTGCTGAGGCAGCTGGAAAACGAGGCAAGCAGTCGTTTCAGAAATTATTACAGCAGGTTCTACTAAAAGCAAATCCTGAGAACCGATACCCATGGGCTGCCCATGGGTATTTTTTATTTTTTCCCGCCGCCCTTGCCGGCAGATGCTGCAAAATCAAACACCAGCTGGCAATAGGTTTTCACGCCCAGGTTCAACCCGCTGTCGTCGATATAAAAGTCCGGAGTATGATGCGGCGGCGCTTTTTCCCTGTCACCGTTAGCCGGCATGCCACCCAGGTAGAAGAAGAAGCCCGGCACTTTATCCTGGAAAAATGAAAAATCTTCAGCGCCGGTAACCCAGGTTCTTTGTTTCACATTGTTCCTGCCTGCGGCTTTGTATAGTGAAGGCAGCATTCTTTCCACCAGTGCCGGATCATTATAGGTTACAAGCGTTTTGTTCTCGAGCGTGACCTCTGCTTCTCCGCCGTTCATTGCAGCTATAGAGCGGGCAATTTCGTTCACTTCCGCAAGTACGGATTTGCGTATTGAGGAGTCGAGGTTCCTGATGGTTCCCAGCATCTCGGCTTCTTCAGGGATGATATTAAAACGCACGCCGCTGTGTATGGCCCCAACGGTAACCACTACCGGGGCCTTTGTAAGATCCGACTGCCGGCTGACGATACCCTGCAGTGCCTGGATGATCTGCGAAGAGATATAGATCGGGTCGACGCCCAGCCAGGGTTGTGAACCATGCGACGACTTTCCCTTCACTTTTATTTTAAACAGGTCGGCTGAGGCCATGAATGCGCCGGGCTTGTATTCGATTGTTCCCACCGGTGTAGCCGAATTGATATGCATTCCGAAAACCGCGTCTACCCTGGGATGGTCCAGCACGCCTTCTTTTACCATCAGTGCCGCACCGCCTTCTTCACCGTCCGGAGCGCCCTCTTCTGCAGGCTGGAACAGAAAGATAACGGTACCGGGAACATCGGCGCGCATCCTGGAAAGTACCTCTGCCGCACCCATCAGCATAGCGGTGTGGGCATCGTGGCCACAGGCGTGCATTACACCCACTTTCTGGCCGTTGTATTCTGCGGTAATCCTAGAGGCGTAAGGCAGGTCTACCCGTTCGGTGACGGGCAATGCATCCATATCCGCGCGCAGCGCAACTACCGGTCCGGGCTTGCCACCCCTGAGGATTCCAACCACACCTGTTTTCGCAACGCCCGTCTTTACCTCAATTCCGAGTTGCTGCAGGTGAGCGGCCACTATTTTCGCTGTGTTGTATTCCCGGTTCGATAATTCAGGATGCTCGTGGAAGTATCGTCTCCATTCGATTACTTTCGGGTCAACGGTTTTAACCGCTGTATCCAGTGCCGCGGGTTGAGCAGTCGGGACCAGCGGGAGAATCAGTAAAGCTGCAAATAGTCTTTTCATCTGTCTGGTTTTTCCGGATTTGCCCGGTTGATCAATGAGTCCTGGTAAATACGTAAGGATCATATTCAATGAAATCGTTGCACTTGATCTCCACCGATATCACTTTGCTTTTCTGAATTTTGAACCGGGTAGAGAATATGCCATACTCGATATTGTCGTACCGGAGCAGCCATTCGCCGTCATCCATATACTCCATGGTGGCCACCAGGTTTTCATGGGTATGGAATTTCAAACGCAGCGCCCCGGCATCGTTGGTGATGGTGAGTTTTCCATACAGGGGATGCTGGTAAACGCCTGCATAGTCTTCATAGGCAAGTTCAGGTTTGGTGGTATTGGTCCGCGATTCCCAGCCTTTGATCTCGTCCAGCTGTTTTTGCATCGCTTTTTTAAAACCGCCGAGCTGTTGCAGGCTGCGGTTCACGTATCTGACACCCAGGTAAGCGTCCATTATCTGGAACTGCAGCAACTGGAAGAAGCTTTGATTATCGTTGTTGGTAAGGATCGCGATTCCCAGTCTTTCTTCCGGAATAAAGGCAACCGCGCTCACCATGCCGGAAGCGCCGCCGGTATGCGAGTACACCTGCCTTCCGTTGTAGTCAGATACACTCAGTCCCAAACCGTAACCGCGAATGTGAACCGGAAGTACCGATGACTTCCTGCTGCCGGTAACGATATTGATGTCGCGGGTCTTCTGCAGTACGGGCCAGGGTATAACCTGCCTGCCATCAATTTTACCGCTGTCGAGCTGGAACATGAGCCATTTCGATAAATCATGTACGTTGCTGATGATGCTGGCCGCCGGCGCCAGATTATCCCACTGATCGTAGGGAACTTTTTTAATCGTACCGGTATAATTGGTAGTATAAGGTGTGGCCACGTTTTCGCGTTCTGCGATTCCTCTTGAAAGCACGTGTGTATTGGTCATGCCTGTTGGCTGAACCAGTGAATCATAAACGTATACTTCCCAGGGCATACCGGTAACCGCTGGAATGACTTCTCCGGCGGTAAGATAACAGCTGTTGCAGTAGCCGTAGTCCTGCCTGAATATGCCCACCGGTTTCAGCAAGCGCATCCGGTTCATGATTTCGCGGCGGCTGAGTTGGCTGTTCCAGAACGTAAAATCTCCCTGGAAGGTTTTGGTTCCGATGCGATGACTAAGCAGGTCGCGGATAGTGACCAGGCTGGTGGATACGGGGTCATACAGGCCGTAGTCGGGAAAATATCTGGTGACCTTATCATCCAGTGACAGTTTGCCACGGTATTCGAGATTAGCCAGCGCTGTTCCGGTGAATAATTTTGTATTGCTGGCGATCATGAACAGCGTATTCTCATCTACCGGTTTTTTTGATTCGATATCAGTAACGCCATAACCTTTGATAAAGGCGATCTTCCCGTCTTTAACCACTACGATGCTCAGACCCGGCACCTGCCAGTCTTCCATTCCCTTGCGGATATAACTGTCAAGACTGTCTTTCAGAAAATCAGGCTGTGCATTCGAAGTAATAACGAGGAATAATGAGACAAGCAGCAGGAGGTGTTTCATGATCCGGGCTAATTTCTCCGAAGATAGATACTAATTCAGAATGCGGGGTGGTATCGCCTGCTGTTTAAACAAAAGCCCCGCTTTGCAGCAGGGCCCCTGTATAATTTATCCACCGGTAAACTTATTCGGAGGCATAGCTCTCGATCGGTTCGCAGGTACAGATCAGGTTCCTGTCGCCATAGGTGTTGTTGATTCTGCCGATAGAAGGCCAGAACTTATTGTGCCGGATATAAGAGAGCGGGAATGCCGCAGTCTGCCGTCCGTAAGGCCTGTTCCATTCGTCTGAGATCACCACAGACTGCGTATGGGGCGCATTCTTCAGCGGGTTGTTCGCCTTATCCGCTGTTCCTTCTTCGATGGCTTTGATTTCCTCGAATATGCTGATCAGCGCTTCGCAGAAACGATCCAGTTCGCCTTTGTCTTCGCTTTCTGTTGGTTCAATCATGATCGTTCCGGGAACAGGGAAACTCAAAGTAGGCGCATGGAAGCCATAGTCCATCAGTCGTTTTGCCACGTCCTCCGCTTCAACACCTGTGGTGTTCTTGAACGGCCGCAGGTCTACGATAAATTCGTGTGCACATACCCCGTGGTTGCCCGTATAAAGGATCGGGTAGTATTTCTGCAGCCGCACCCGCATATAATTCGCGTTCAGGATCGCGTATTCGGTTGCCATTTTGAGGCCCTCGCTGCCGAGCAACTTTATATATGCATAGGATATCAGCAGGATGGAAGCAGATCCGAAGGGCGCCGCGCTTACTGCACCTGCACGATGCGGTACCATGGGTTTCAGGTCTCCGGTGATATGCCCCGGAAGGTAGGGAGCCAGGTGAGAAGCCACGCAGATGGGGCCCATGCCGGGACCACCGCCACCATGCGGGATCGCGAATGTCTTATGCAGGTTGAGGTGGCAAACGTCTGCCCCGATGGTGGCAGGCGAGGTGAGGCCTACCTGCGCGTTCATGTTGGCACCATCCATATAAACCTGTCCGCCAAACTGGTGCACGATATCGCAGATCTCGCGTATTCTTTCTTCAAACACGCCGTGTGTGGACGGATAAGTGACCATCAGGCAGGAAAGGTCCTGCTGGTGCTGTTCAGCTTTTGCACGGAGATCCTCCACGTCGATATAACCTTCCGGCGTGCTCTTCACTACCACTACTTTCATTCCGGCGAGTACCGCGGAAGCCGGGTTGGTGCCGTGCGCGCTCATCGGGATCAGGACCACGTTTTTATGTGGGTTGCCATTGCCGATGTGATAGTTGCGGATCGTCAGCAGTCCTGCGTACTCGCCCTGTGCACCACTGTTTGGCTGCAGGCTGCAGGCAGCAAAGCCCGTGATCCTGCAGAGGTCGTTCGATAGCTCGGAAATGATGTAATGATAACCTTTTGCCTGGTCAGACGGAACAAAAGGATGGATCCTCGACCAGTGCGTCCAGCTCAGCGGTATCAGTTCGGTAGCCGCATTCAGTTTCATCGTGCAGCTGCCGAGCGAGATCATTGAAGTATTGAGCGAGAGATCTTTATTCTCAAGTGACTTCAGGTAGCGCATCATCTGGGTTTCACTGTGATACCGGTTAAAGACCGGGTGAGTCAGGAATGATGAAGTCCGGGATAAATTCTGCGGTATGTGCAGTACGCTGTTATCGTCGTCAAAAACTACTTCGGCAATATCGCGCTTCGCGAATTCCTGGAATACGCCGATGATGTCGAGTATATCGGTCTGGGTTGTTGTTTCATCGATCGAAATACCGAGCTGGTCATTAGAGCTGAAGTAGCGGAAATTGATACCCCGGCTTTCAGCTATAACACGGATGCCTGCCGCATCGGTTACATTCACGACGATGGTGTCGAAAAAGTTTTTATGCCTGATTGCATAGCCCGCTTCTTCCAGTTCGCTGGCCAGGGTGCCGGCGAGCAGTGCCACGCGTTTAGCGATGTTTCTGATGCCTTCCGGACCGTGGTATACCGCGTACATGGCCGCCATATTCGCAAGTAACGCCTGGGCGGTACAGATGTTTGAAGTTGCTTTCTCTCGTTTGATATGCTGCTCCCGGGTCTGCAGTGCCATACGCAGCGCTTTGTTATTCTGCGCATCCACGCTGATGCCGATGATCCTGCCCGGCATACCGCGCTTGAATTCATCTTTTGTTGCAAAAAACGCCGCATGCGGGCCGCCATAACCGAGGGGAACGCCAAAGCGCTGCGCGGATCCGATGGCCACATCGGCGCCGAGCTCACCCGGCGGCGTCAGCAGCGTTAAAGCCAGCAGGTCGGTTGCCATCACCACGTAGGCACCCATGCCGTGCATGCGTTCGATAAAGCCGCGATAATCTTCAA
The DNA here is from genome assembly GCA_036375835.1 of Chitinophagaceae bacterium. Classification (GTDB taxonomy): domain Bacteria; phylum Bacteroidota; class Bacteroidia; order Chitinophagales; family Chitinophagaceae; genus JAEZDC01. The sequence goes on from DASVBM010000468.1 coordinate 8,731, forward strand.
CGGAACCTTCGTTGTTCGGGTATTGGACGATCGCACCGAAATACGCTTCATTGATAGGGTCTGTGGCATAGTCGGCAAAAACAAGCTGGATACCGAGCGGCTCTGCCCTTGTGAAGAGTACGTCTATTGTTTGCGGGAAAAGATTCTTATCTACGAAGAAGAGTGGCTTATCTGCCTTTTCTCCTTTATTCACGTAATGGAACAGCATCGACATCGCTTCAGCCGCCGCAGTGCCTTCATCCAGCAAAGAAGCGTTGGCGATGGGGAGACCGGTCAGGTCGCTGACCATGGTCTGAAAGTTCAGCAGGCTTTCGAGCCTACCCTGTGATATCTCGGCCTGGTAAGGAGTGTACTGGGTATACCATCCCGGGTTTTCAAATACGTTCCGGAGAATAACAGAAGGAGTGATGGTATCGTAGTATCCCTGCCCTATATACGAACGGTACACTTTATTTTTCAGAGATACTTCCTTCAGGTGCTGCAGGTATTCAAATTCACTCATGGGTGCACCCGAATCAAGCGGGTTTGCCAGGCGAATAGAGGAAGGAACCACTTTACTGATCAGCGAGTCAATGCTTGCTTCGCCCATCTCTTTCAGCATCGCCTCCGTTTCCCTTTCATCGGGGCCGATATGCCTCCGTTTAAATTCATTGCGTTGTTGTTCGAAAAGATTCATAAACACTCCTCTGGAATTTTATTGTTTGCTGCCACCGGCCCGGTGCGGCTTACTGTTCTGCCCCGGATCGGTATAATAACCATTTCGCCTGATTCCGCCAGCACGCGCGGTACTGAGCTTCAATCGGATTTTCCGCCGCAAAGGTAAGGTTCGCCGCGGCTTCTCCCGGAACCGGTCAGCCGCAGTTTTCCACCGCATGTGCAGCCAGGACATACTGGCAATAGCTGGCGCCGGCCCGTGCGCAAAGGTCTGATGTAAGCAGGCAATCAATGTATGATAACGGTCAGCACGAGCAGCTGGCCGGGCGGATCCTGAATTGCAGCATTTCCGGAGCACCATCAGGTCCTCCCTGCTCCCGGGAGGAAACTGCGGTTAACATTGAAATCGTTGAATGAAACTGTGTTCACTACCGGGTTCATGGCTCACTCATCTGATGCCGGCGGGTACCACATGTACTCTATCATGTCGGCAACAATGAACACCTGGCCCGGATACCTGAGAAGATTTTCGGCGAAGTCGTTGGCCTCGGCGCGTGTGCGGAAATTGCCGATCCTGATTTTGAAGAACGGCTCGCGGAAGAAAAGGTAGGTCTGCTGCCCCGGGAACCGGGAGAGGAGGTCGGCCTTGATGGCCAGCGCCTCCGTGCGGCTCTGGGTACTGATCACCTGGATCCGGTATCCTTTTTCTCTTACGCGGTGCGGCGCAAACGTGCCATAGCGGTTTTGTACCGTTTGTTTTTTATTCAGCAGGTCAATGCGCTGGTCTTTTTTGACCCGGACGCCGCGGCTGGAATCGGCGGCGGGGCGCACCAGCGTACTGTCACTGGCAAAAGCCGGTGAGATGACAAGGGTAAGCGCTAATATCAAGACGCTGCGCGTCATATACAGGTGGAAAAATTCTTCTATAAAGATCATTGGTGGCGAGACCGGCTGCAATGACATTAGTCAGCGCCCTGAAGATGAACATTAACCTTTGCCTGAGCGATCAACCGGTATCTTTGCGCCCTGATCTCTCTCCCCGATGGAGCACAATTGGCAGAAAAAATCAATAGATAACCAGAAGCAGTACAAAAGATTGCTGCAGCAGGCCGACAAGAAACGGGTGCTGAGGCAACTCCCTGAGCTGCACGAGGCCGCGTTTTCAAAAGTGGATTGCCTGGATTGTGCCGCCTGCTGTAAAAATTACTCGCCTCGTTTTAAAACCCCTGATATCAAAAGGATCAGCCGTCACCTGAAAATGCGCGAGTCGGTCTTCATTGATACCTGGCTGAAACTGGATGAAGACGGGGATTACGTCGTGAAGCAGTCGCCCTGCCCGTTCCTCGGTGCAGACAACCGCTGCAGCATTTATGAAGTAAGGCCGTCGGACTGCAGCCGTTTTCCGTATACTGACGAGGATGTTTTCCTGAAACGGCAACAGATCACCCTGAAGAATTCGACCTTCTGCCCTGCAGTATTCCAGGTGCTGGAAATGCTGAGGGAACAGATGCCGCGGTGATCACTTCAGCTCAATCCATACCGGCGCATGGTCGCTGGTTTTTTCCCAGCCCCGGACGTGATGGTCCACACCTGCAGCTTTTAGTTTTGGTGTGATCGAAGGACTCAACAGGAAATGATCAATCCGTAAGCCTGCATTGCGCTGGTAGGCATTACGGAAATAATCCCAGAAAGTATAGATCGTTTCATCCGGATATATTTTGCGAATGGCATCGGTCCAGCCCTGCGCCACCAGTTTGTGAAAGGCTTCGCGGCTTTCCGGCCTGAACAGGGCATCGTTTACCCAGCGCTCGGGTTTATACACGTCCTTTTCTGTGGGCATTACGTTGTAATCGCCTGTTAACACAACAGGCCTGCGGGAAGCGATGAGTTCCGCTGCGTGGGTGGTAAGCCGCTCAAACCATTTGAGTTTATAGTCGAACTTGGGTCCCGGTGCGGGGTTGCCATTGGGCAGGTATAAACACCCCACCACCAGGCCGGCAACCTCTGCTTCAATGTAGCGGCTATGCAGGTCTTCCGGGTCGCCGGGTAATACCCTCCTGATCTCTGCAGGCTTTCCGGCTTTTGAAAGTATCGCCACGCCATTCCAGCTTTTTTGTCCATGCCAGATAGCAGAATAACCTGCGTCGGTAACAGCCTGTAATGGAAATTTTTCTTCCGGTGCTTTCAGTTCCTGCAG
>DASVBM010000148.1:0-2828 GCA_036375835.1 Chitinophagaceae bacterium
TATCCAGTTCTCAGCCTATGACCCGGGATCCAACCCCGACACCGGCTGGGCGGCCTCCCCGGTACCCAATTATTATATGGCGGCTAAAGGGAACAGCCCCAATTCGGGTGCACCCTACGATATTTTATTTCACTTCCTGAACGATACCGCTTCGGTGGGGTACAACTGGCAATATGTAGCAGGCCAGGGCAACGGGTTCACTGCGCATATAAAAACAACCATCATTGAAAAAGGTATCACAATGACCGTGGCTGGTAAAAGCTACAGCAATGTGATCCACACCCGGCTGGAACTGATCTACGACGTGTTCGGAACCATGACGCCCTCCGGCTCCTATGATTATTTCATTGCGAAAGGGGTGGGAATCATCAAGATAAGGTCAGACATCGGGATGTTCGGCATGACATTCCAGGCCTGCAGCGACCTGGTGGACTACAGCATAAAATAATCAGCCCGGTTTCTCCGGAACCAAGAAAAGAGGCTGTCTCAAAAGGGCAGCCTCTTTTTATTGTCCGGACTGATCAAATGCCCGGTGAAAGCCGGGATTGAACCATGAACGGCTCAGGCCAGGTTCGGAGCTCGTTTACCCTTCGTTTACCCTTCGGTTACCCCTCGTTTACCCCAGGGGTAACTAAAGGGTGAGTAATCGGTAACTGAACGGTAACTGAAGTAGGAACATGGTATTACTTCGGGTATTCCCGGAACGGTTCCGGAAGACAGGCGCGGAACTGACTATCCGGCTGTAATTTTTGCAACGGCGTGGTAACTTCCTGAGCCGGCGGGAGACGTAGTATAGAGAACCGGAACAGATAAGGAAATAATCGGGCCAGCTGAAAAAACAAGAGGCCGCCTCAAATTGGATTGAGACGGCCTCTTTTACATATTTATCAGTGTTCAGCATAGGCCATAGGCCGTACGCCACAAGCCTAGTACCTGTACATATCGCTCTTGAACGGACCGCTTTTCGGAATACCCAGGTAGTCCGCCTGTTCGCCAGTCAGTTCGTCGAGTTCCACACCGATCTTGGCCAGGTGCAGCCTTGCTACTTTCTCGTCGAGGTGCTTGGGCAGTACGTACACCTTGTTCTCGTATTTATCGTTGTTCGTCCACAGCTCGATCTGCGCCAGCGTCTGGTTAGAGAACGAGTTGCTCATTACGAATGAAGGGTGGCCGGTAGCACATCCGAGGTTAACCAGTCGGCCTTCCGCCAGGATGATGATGTCTTTACCGTCTACGTTGTAGATGTCAACCTGCGGCTTGATGGTATCTTTTGTGGCTCCGTAGTTTTTGTTCAGCCAGGCCATATCGATCTCGATATCGAAGTGGCCGATGTTACAAACGATCGCCTTATCCTTCATGGAACGGAAATGCTTTTCCGTGATCAGGTCGCGGCAGCCGGAAGCAGTTACGATGATGTCGGCTTCTTTAACCGCGTCGACCATCTTCTTCACTTCGAAACCGTCCATTGCGGCCTGCAGGGCGCAGATCGGGTCGATCTCGGTTACGATCACGCGGCAGCCCGCGCCGGCCAGTGAAGCCGCTGAACCTTTACCCACATCGCCGTAACCGCCTACAACCGCTACTTTCCCGGCCAGCATCACGTCTGTAGCGCGACGGATCGCGTCTACCAGTGATTCCTTACAGCCGTACTTGTTATCGAATTTCGATTTGGTAACAGAATCGTTTACGTTGATCGCGGGGATCGGCAAGGTGCCTTTCGCCATTCTTTCATACAGACGGTGAACGCCGGTGGTGGTTTCTTCCGAAAGTCCTTTGATATTCTGCACCAGCTCAGGATATTTATCGAATACCATGTTGGTCAGGTCGCCGCCATCATCGAGGATCATGTTCAGCGGGCGATCGGCGCCGCCAAAGAACAGGGTCTGCTCAATGCACCAGTCAGCTTCTTCAATCGTCTGGCCTTTCCAGGCGTAAACGCCAATGCCTGCAGCAGCGATCGCGGCAGCAGCATGATCCTGGGTGGAGAAAATGTTACATGAGCTCCACTTTACTTCAGCACCGAGGGCCACGAGGGTTTCGATCAGCACCGCGGTCTGGATGGTCATGTGCAGGCAACCTGCTATTCTTGCGCCTTTCAGTGGTTGCTTCGCGCCATATTCCGAACGGATCGCCATCAGGCCCGGCATTTCAGCTTCAGCGAGACGGATCTCTTTGCGGCCCCATTCAGCGAGGCTGATGTCGGCCACCTTGTAAGGCAGGGTAAAGTCGATAGATTTTGTGATCGTTGACATACGTTTGATTAATAATGAACAATTAAAATGATGTCTGCAGCGAATGTTACTGCGGAGACAAAATTATTAATCCCAGTAGAATATTCTGCCAGCTGTAATAATTATAGATGAAAATCACTGTAAATCTTAATATTGCAGGACAAAAGCAAGGTTTTCAATGTCAAAATCCGCCAAAAAAGAACAAACCGCTACCGGCAGTATCGCCCCGGATGCAAAGGATCTGTCCATACTGAAGCTGCTCCAGGAAAACGCGCGGATCACGGTTAAGGAGATCAGCGAGAAAGTGCATCTCAGTACCACGCCGGTGCATGAGCGGATCAGGCGGATGGAAGAGGCGGGCATTATCCGGCAGTACGCCACGCTGCTGGATCCGGCCAAGGTAAAAAAGGGACTGATGGTGATCTGCTACGTGAGCCTTAAGCAGCACAGCAAAAATGCCGGCGACAAGTTCATCAAGGCCATTCACGAGATGAACGAGGTGATCGAATGTTACAATATTTCAGGTGAGTTCGATTTTATGCTGAAAGTGGTGGCGGAAAACATGGATGCCTACTACGATTTCCACGTCAATAAATT
>DASVBM010000476.1:0-2386 GCA_036375835.1 Chitinophagaceae bacterium
TATTGTCTCTTGATAACGGCGACTTCAGGGTTTTGCAGATCATGTCGGAGGCCGTAAAACTGATGAGCGAAGGCGAACTGCTGCAAATGGAGAAGGCGCGTAAACTGAACCTCCGGGAAGATATTTACTACGAAATTATTCGCGGGAAGACAGCTTCTTTACTGGCTGCAGCCTGTTCAGCGGGCGCGCATACTACCTTTTCAGACCCTGATTCAGTAGAAAAACTGAAATTGTTCGGTGAAAAGGTGGGGATGGCCTTCCAGCTGAAAGATGACCTGTTCGACTATGGGTCCGCAAGTATCGGCAAACCCACCGGCAACGACATCAAAGAAAAGAAACTCACCCTCCCGCTGATTTATACATTAAACAATTGTGATCCTGACGTAAGGAGGAAAATCATCTATATCATTAAGAACGAAAACACCCAAAAGGAAAAAGTAAAATTCGTTATAGACACCGTTACAGCATTTGGTGGCATCGCTTACGCCGAGAAAAAAATGTTTTCTTTCCGCGACGAAGCTTTGAGTATCTTACACCAGTTCCCGCCAACCGAAGTCAGGGATGCGCTGGAAGAACTGGTCCGCTATACCACCGATCGGGTTTATTGAATGGAAAAAAGATGGAAGATACTAGCTGCCGACCTCCAAAAGGTTGCTGCCCTGCAGGAGTCCCTACGCATCAGCCCTACCCTCACCCGGATCCTCGTCCAGCGTGGTATTAACAGCTTCGAAGAAGCAAAGCTATTCTTCCGGCCACAACTCACCGACCTGCATAGCCCCTGGCTGATGAAAGACATGGATGTGGCGGTAAACCGGATTTTCTCCGCAATTGATCAAAACCAGAAGATTCTGGTTTTCGGAGATTACGACGTGGACGGAACTACAGCGGTCGCATCAGTTTACCAGTTCCTGAAAGAAATCTACCAGCAGGTCGATTTCTACATCCCCCACCGATATAAAGAAGGATACGGAATCTCGAAGGCAGGGATTGATTTTGCTATAGAGAACGGCTTCGATCTCATCATTTCGCTGGATTGCGGCATCAAGTCGGTCGACCTGATAGCCTATGCAAAGGCAGGCGGGATCGATTTCATTGTGTGCGACCACCACCTGCCCGACCATGAACTCCCACCGGCAGTTGCGATTCTCAACCCAAAACAACCGGGTTGCGGTTACCCGTATAAAGAACTCTGCGGCTGCGGGGTCGGATTTAAACTGATGACCGCAATCGCAGAAAAACTCAGGCTTCCTGAATCATCTTACCTGCGCTACCTGGATCTCGTAGCTACTGCAATTGCCGCGGATATAGTCCCGATGACAGGTGAAAACCGGATCCTGGCTTATTATGGGCTGAAAAAAGTAAACGAGCAACCCTGCCCGGGGATAAAAGCCCTGATGCAGTTGTCGGGCACCCGGAAGGAGATGCAGGTGAACAGCCTCGTTTTCGTGATTGCACCGAGAGTAAACGCTGCCGGCAGGATGGACGACGCCCGGAAAGCAGTTCAGCTCTTCATCGAGCAGGACCCGACCAGAGCATTGGAATATGCTGAGATGCTACATAGTGACAACACCGACCGCCGCGAAGCCGATTCCACCATTACAGAAGAAGCGCTGGCACTGCTGCGCGATGATCGGCTGTTGAACCGTAAAACTACGGTAGTATTCCGCGAACACTGGCATAAAGGTGTGGTAGGAATTGTCGCTTCACGATTAATAGAAACCTACTACAGACCGACAGTTGTGCTCACCAGAAGCGGCGACATTGTAGCAGGTTCAGCCCGAAGCGTTGCGGGGTTCAACCTGTATGAAGCCATCCACGAGTGCCGGGATTGCCTGCTCGGCTATGGGGGTCACTTTGCCGCCGCCGGAATGACGCTTTTGCCGGAACAGGTGGAAGCCTTCAGTTCAAAATTTGAAGAAGTGGTCAGCAGGATCATAGCACCGGAACTGCTGATCCCCGAGATTGTGATCGATGCGGAAGTTTCGTTCACGGAGCTTAAAGAGTCCTTCTATAATATCCTTTGCCAGATGGAGCCTTTCGGCCCGGAGAATACCCGCCCGGTATTCCTCGCCAGGAATCTTAAAGAATCGGGATATTCCAAAATAGTAAAGGAACAACACATCCGGTTTGCTGTAAAGCAAAACGGCGTCAGTTTTACCGGGATTGGCTTTAACCTGGCTACGAAGTTTCACTTGCTGCAGATGAACCATCCCATCGACATGCTCTTCACCCTCGACATTAACGAATGGCAGGGAACCAGATCGCTTCAGCTCAAAGTAATCGATTTCAGGTTGAGCGAATAAAAAAGCCGGCGGGGCCGGCTTATAAATCGCTATTAATTCGCCATTCAGGGTTCAACTATGATTGAGCTTTTCTTTTGCCCCTG
>DASVBM010000480.1:0-3760 GCA_036375835.1 Chitinophagaceae bacterium
TCTTCGCCATCCTGCTGGATGCGATGCAGCACGATTCGGTAATGGCTTTTTCAGCTGAAGACGATCGGTTTACTACCCCGATGACTTACGACTCGATCATGTCGTTTGTAGCGCAATCGGGGACTGACTTCGATACCACGCTTTCGCAGAATCCTTACGATCCGAACATCTACGATACGATGATTACCAGAAGAGCGAATCCTTTCGCACCGAAACCGGATTCTATTTATACTTTCCGGATCAAAGAGCAGGTGATGTTCGATAAGGAGAGCAGCAGGCTGTTTACCCGTATCCTGGGTATTGCACCAGTTGCAAAAATCCAGACCGCCAAAGGAATGCCTTCTGCGGAAAAAACGCTGTTCTGGGTATACTACCCCGATCTTCGTAAAACACTTTCCAAAACATTCGTCTACAACGGTAAAAACGTGAGCGGAAGAATGAGTTGGGAGGACCTGTTTGAAAACCGTTGGTTCAGCAGTTATATCGTCAAGACTACAATGGACAATCCAACCGATCAGACCTTCAAAGAGCTGATCCGTGATCCCTTGTTCAGGTTGCTGGAAGGGGAGAACGTAAAGGAGAAGATCTTCAATTACGAACAGAATCTCTGGGCGTATTAGTTCCGGGAAATCTCATAGAAAAGGAGCCATTTGGCTCCTTTTTTTATGCTTATAGAGGAACAAAGTTCAAACATCGAAACCAGGAAATGAGGAAAAATATATTAAAAATAGCTTTAAGGGAGTATTGCACATTTGGGTTGGATGTCTATCTTTACCCCGGTTTTTCATAGGATATTGGATTTTAAAAACGGGGCTGGATCTTCATCCGGGCCCCTTTTTTTTACCCATTCCCGGGATGGAAATATTCCCGGATCAGCCGGGCGCGGGCAGCGCCTACCTCGGCGGCCAGTTCTTCTTCGGAAAGCGCCTGGATGTTTTTCACGGAACGATATTTTCTCAGCAGCTGGCTGGCGGTCTGTTTCCCTATTCCCCGAATATCCTCCAGTTCGTTTTTGAATGTCCCTTTCGAACGTTTGTTGCGGTGATGGGTGATCCCAAACCGGTGTACTTCGTCACGGATGCGGCGGATCAGTTTCAGGCTTTCACTGTCCCAGGGTAACTTTACCGAGGCCAGGTCACCCGGAAAAAAAATCTCTTCTTCGTTTTTAGCCAGTCCAACAATATTCATTTTTCCGCGGAGCCCCAGCGCTTCCAGGGCTTCCACTGCTGCGTTAAGTTGTCCTTTACCGCCGTCGATAATTACCAGCTGCGGCAACGTGCTTTCTTCTGCAACAATCCGTTTGTACCGCCGGAATACCACTTCCTTCATTGAAGCAAAGTCATTGATTCCTTCAACAGTTTTGATGTTGAAATGCCGGTAGTTTTCTTTGCTCGGAACCCCGTCAATAAAACAAACCATCGCCGCCACCGGAAAGCTTCCCTGGAAATTTGAGTTGTCGAAACACTCGATACGCAATGGCAGCTCTGACAGCTGAAGGTCCTGCTGCAGCTGGTAAAGCACTTTTTTCTTCTCTTTATCGGTGGATCCCTCCAGCTGTAATATTTTTTTCCGGTGCAGCTCCTCCTGGTAATACTCGACGTTCTTCAGGGAAAGGTCCAGCAGTTTTTTCCTGTCGCCTCCCCTTGGTATGGTAATGATTACTTCCGGCTCGTGGTACTCCAGCCCGAAAGGCACCAGGATCTCCTTCGCTGTACTGTTGAAGGTGGAACGCAGGTTGCTGATTGCGAAGACCAGCACCTCCTCATCCGTCTCCTCAAGCGGAGTTTTTAACTGGACGGTATGCGTTTGCACGATAGTGCCGTTCTGCACCATGAGGTAATTCACATATGCATTGTCGTATTCACGAAGAATGGTAAACACATCCACATGGAAAATATGCCTGCTGACTATTACGGAGCGGGCTTCATAATTTTCAAGGTGGTCGATTTTCTTTCGCATCAGCTCGGCTTTTTCAAATTCAAGGCTGGCAGCGAGCTGCGCCATCTCTTTTTTAAACTGGCTGATAACCGGTGCCAGGTTGCCCTTCAGCAGGTTCCGCACCTGTTGAAGGCTCTGCTGGTACTCTTCTTCGGACTGAAGACCTTCGCACGGGCCCTTACAGTTGCCAAGATGATACTCCAGGCAAACCTTGAATTTACCGCGCTGGATGTTTTGTTTGGAAAGATTCAGTTTACAGGTACGCAGCGGGATGTTGTAACGGATGAAGCTCAGCAGGTCGCGGACCTTCGCCACCGAAGTGAAAGGGCCGAGATATTCCGAGCCGTCGTTAATCCGCTTGCGGGTAAGAAAAACGCGGGGAAATGGTTCTTTTTTGATAACGATAAACGGATAACTCTTGTCGTCTTTCAGGCTGATGTTGAACAGCGGCTGGTATTCTTTGATGAGCGAGTTCTCCAGGAACAATGCATCCTGTTCCGAATCAACAATGGTAAAATCAATTTTGCTGATGCGTTGGACGAGTTCATGTGTCTTGTAACTGGACAGGCTTTTTGTGAAATAAGATGATACACGTTTACGCAGGTTTTTGGCCTTGCCAACATAAATCAGTGTCCCCTTCTCGTCATAGTACTTGTAGATGCCTGGCTGAGTTGGAATCTTGTGAGCCAGTTGCTGAAATGCTTTGCTGTCCATTCAGGGCAAAATTACTTTCTTCTTTCCTGCCAGCCGACCCAGGTTTTGGTGATTGCTTCTTTCGTTCCCACAAAAGCGGTTCGGATCAGCTGGAACTTTTTACCAGCGGTCCAGGCAAGCCGCTCTTCGAAAACTGTGTCATTCCGCTGGTAGCTTTTCAGCAGGTCAGCGCGTTTGAAGTCCTGGTACTGGTTGTCTACCAGGATCGCTATTGATTTAACCGGCAGGGTCGGGTTGTCTGTTTCGTAATTAAACACGAAGCTTTTGGTGTCGCGATCTTCAAACACTGATTCTTTGTATTGCTTTTTCACCGCCGGCATATTCAGTTCTGTTTCGAGAAATGGTTCGGCCAGCCTTTTAAATTCAGTTGTATCGATCACGGTGGAATCTCTTTTTCCGTCAGTTTCGCTGATCTTATAGATCAGGATGCCTGGTGTAGCGGCTACGTTCGATATGTCAATCAACACACTTTGTTTCAGGTCGTAATAAGGAAGCGTGTCGGCCGGGGGTTTTGCGCTGCCCGCAGTATCAGCATCCTGATTTTTATCCCTGCAACTGAATAACAGCACCGTAACGACGAGGAGGAGTATTCTCATTGAGTAAAAGTACATACGGGAAAATAAAAAAGAGCTGCGGAACAGCTCTTTAACAGTTATCAAAACAGTCAGATTACCGGATTGTTTTAGTGAAGCCGATTTTGAAACCGTAATCGATCAGATATTCACGAATCGGGTAGGCGTCGTTATAATTTGGAAGGTGCTGGTATCTCAACTGAGGACCGATGCGCCACTGGACCGTCCTTGCGCGGAATGTGAACATGGCTTCAAGGCTGCTGTTTACGTTCCACCTCCGGATCATGGATTTACCATCTGCATAGCTCTTGTAATCGGCGCTCAGGAGGTAAGAACTCTGGCCAAAAGTGTAAGTCGGCTGGACTGTTCCGCCAAGGTTTACTCCAAAACGTTTACCTCCGAGGAGGGTATATTCCACGCCAACAGGCAATGACACCTGGTGGTATTTGTTCAGCAACTGCGCTTCCCCATAGTAGCCATTGGTGCGGAAACGTGAAAGTGCCTGGATTGTATCCACTACATTTCCACGGTAAACC
>DASVBM010000295.1:0-4227 GCA_036375835.1 Chitinophagaceae bacterium
GGAAAACATCGTAGTCAACTTCGAACTGGTTGAGTATCTGGGTTGCGATATTTTCCTTGTTTTTAAGAATTGAAAGCATAAGATGTTCTGTCTCAACCAGGGGGCTTTTCATGGCTTTTGCTTCCAGCACTGTTACACGGATCACTTTTTCCGCCTGCTTCGTAAGTGGTAAACTGTTGATATTGGCAATGTTTTTACCGGTTTTATCTTTTACAGCAAGTTCAACTTCTTTCCGGAGTTCATACAGATCGATATTCAACTGTTTCAGCACTTTTATCGCGGTGTTCTCGCCCTCACGTATTAGCCCAAGCAACAGGTGTTCTGTTCCTATAAAGTCATTTCCGAGCCTCAGAGCCTCCTCCCTGCTAAAAGAAATGATCTCCTTAACCTGGGCCGAAAAATTATTATCCATAATTATATTTAGAGTTGTACAATAATAACGAATATTTTTGGCTTGATTCATAGTGCAATTATGCACAGGTGTTAATGAATTAATAATTGGTAATGAGGGTCAAATTTGATACCAAGGAAAAATTTACGGTGATCACTCCGGATGAGTCGGTAATAACTGCGAATATGTCAGAAGCACTCCGCCAGGCTTGCGAGGAACGCCTGGCGGGCATGCCAAAAAGTGTAGTGTTAAATCTACAGCCGGTAAACATGATAGAAGATGAAGCAGCGACTACGATAGCACAAGTTCAGCAAAAGTTTTACGAAGCCAGCTCTTCATTTGTTGTTTGCGGAATGAATAATAACCTGGAGCAGGCATTCGAAAAGCTCGAGCTGCTTGAATTCCTGAACTACACGCCAACGGAAAGCGAGGCCTGGGATATTGTGCAGATGGAAGAAATTGAACGGGAATTGCTCGACAGCGACGATATTGAATTTGAAACAGAATAAGCCGCATTTCACCGGCAGAAACCAGAAAACATGTTTGGCGTAACCATCCTTGGCAACAATTCGGCGATCCCTGCGTTTGACCGGCACCCGACTGCCCAGGTAGTAACCATGAACGAGCAGATGTTTCTTTTCGATTGCGGGGAAGGCACACAGATGCAGTTCACCGCTTACCGTATTCGCCGCAGCCGCATCAGCCACATCTTTATTTCACACCTGCATGGCGACCATTACTTCGGATTGGTGGGATTGCTCACCAGTTACAGCCTGCTTTCACGTACAACCGAACTGCACCTGTATGCCCCGGCGGCGCTTAAGCCGATCCTCGACCTGCAGCTGGAAGCCGCGAGTACCACCCTTTGCTATCCGTTGCATTTTCATGCTATAGAGCGGGAAGGAATACTGGTTGACGAAAAGAAGTTCACGGTGGAGTGTTTCGCCACCCGTCATCGCATCGAGTGCTGGGGATTTATCGTGCGCGAAAAAAAGAAGCCGAGAAAGATCAACAAGGAAGTGATTGGCGGGTTTGACATACCCGCGGCATACTACGACCGGTTGAAAGAAGGCGCGGATTACACCACCCGGCAGGGAGAACTGATCCGTAACGAGACATTAACCATAGCCGCTGCCCCGCCGAAAAGCTATGCTTTTGCGGCCGATACCGTGTACTTCGAAGACCTGGTGGAAAAACTGAAGGGAGTAAGTATGCTCTACCACGAGGCGACTTACCTGAAAGACCAGGCACAGCGCGCCGCAGACCGTTTTCATTCCACCACTATCCAGGCTGCGGCTATCGCAAAGCAAGCCGCAGTTGAGAAGCTCCTGATCGGTCATTTCAGCAGCAAGTATGAAGTTCTTGACGAGTTCCTTACGGAAGCCCGTGAAGTTTTTCCCAATACGGAGCTGGCGATAGAAGGCACGACCTATATGATCTGAGGATTACATACTACCGCAGGTTCACTGCTGAACCAGCCACCGGTAAAACGCCGGGAATTCCTTACGCCAGGTAGGTTCGTTATGCTGCCCCGCGGGATTGATCAGCGTGGTGGTGTTGTGTCCTTTTTTAGTCTCCAGGAGCGCGACCATTCGCTTTGTATCGGCAACCATGGTGCTGCTCTCCTTTCCTCCCGCATAGAAATAGAACCGCGGCCGGTTTTCTCCGAAGCTGGTTTTCGCCACTTCATCGAACAGCTGGGGCGTCACCCAGAACGCGGGAGAAAACACACCTGCCCCGCCAAATACCCCGGGGTATTTCACAACAGCATAAAGGCTGATGAGACCACCCATACTACTTCCGGCGATAAAAGTGTTTTGGGGACCTTTCCGGGTGCGGAATTTTGAATCTATGTATGGTTTAAGCGTCTGCACCAGGAAATCGACGTACTGGTTCCCCTCGCCCGCTCCGAATTCGTTGTTGTTATAGGGGTTGTATTCGGTCATCCGTTTGTCTCCCCCGTTGTCGATTCCCACCACGATCATCTCCTGTCCCGTTTCCCTTTGCAGGGAATCCATAGCCTCATCCACTCCCCATTCGCCAAAAGGCGCGGTCTGCTCGTTAAACAGATTCTGGCCATCATGCATATACAACACCGGGTAGTCCGTGCGCGAGCTGGCATATCCACGGGGAAGGTATATCCAGATCCGGCGTTTGCGATCGAGCTGCGGAATATGAAAAGCCGAATCAAGTATTTTCACCTGTGGCGTGGCAGTATACGGCTTCGGTTTCATGGGGTAATCGTCTTTCCAGCCTTCAATTACAATTTCTTCAGTCATATCTTCCTTTACTTCCACCACCCTGTCTGCAATATCTCTGCCATCGGAAGTAGTTTCCACTTTGTCCCAGCCGCCCCGGGTAAACTTGAAGGCATAGACACCTGCGGGGATATCCTTCAGTACCACCGAATAGCGGGAGCCCAGGGGTTTTAACCTATAGGCGTCGTCTTTCGGATTCCAGCTATTAAAATTTCCGGCAACATACAATGGTTCTGCTGCCCGCTGGGCCACGTTAACTGTTGGTTTGGGTACGCTGGTCACGATAAGCCTGAGGGTATACTGGGCATAACTACCAACTGTGAGTACTGACAGGAGGAGCAGTAAAAACGTTCGTTTCATGTCCGAAAAGTAATAAGAAAACCATTCCCGCAACGCGATCCGGGTTTGTGTTCTGAAATGCCCTGTACGATGCCGTTACCGGAAATTTTTCAGGAAGGCCTGCACCTTGCTATGCAAACCGCTGCTGAGTGGTGTAAGGGGCAGCCGCAACTGGTTCTGTATGACGCCGAGCTCTGCCAGGAATGCCTTGACGCCTGCGGGGTTGTTTTCGGCGAAAAGCAGGTCATAAGCTTCCAGCATCTGGTAGTGCAGGTTCCTCGCGGCAGTATAATCTGCCTCGAGGCAGTAGCGCACCATTTCCGAAAACTGTTTCGGGAAGCAGTTCGCGGCGACGCTGATCACGCCATCCATACCGCAGGCCATCTGTGGCAGCACCAGGTTGTCGTCTCCACTTACTACCAGGAAATCTGCGGGCTTGTCGCGGAGGATCTGCATGCACTGGCCGAGGTCGCCACTGGCTTCTTTAATTCCTGCAATATTATCATGGCCGGCAAGCCGGAGCGTGGTCGATGCTTCCAGGTTCCTGCCGGTGCGGCCGGGAACATTATAGAGGATGATGGGTTTAGGTGAAGCGTCCGCCAGCGTTCTGTAGTGCTGGTACAGCCCTTCCTGTGAAGGTTTGTTGTAATATGGTGAAGCACTGAGTACTGCGGTCGCTTTTTCCAGTGGGAACTTTTCGAGTTCCGATACGAGCTCACGGGTATTGTTGCCACCGATGCCAACTACCACCGGTACTCTTCCATTCACCTGCTGATAGGTATATTCAAGAACCTGTAATTTCTCTTCCCGCGCCAGCGTAGGTGTTTCACCGGTAGTTCCCAGGCTCACCAGGTATTCCACGCCGCCTTCGATCACGAATTCAACCAGCTTACCCAGTGAATCGAAGTCCGGTTCACCTTGTTTACCGAAGGGCGTAACCAGCGCGACGCCTGTACCCTTTAATATATCTCTGAGCGACATGTGAAAAAAATTTAGTTCTTCCGGTGCTGTTGTATGCAGAAGGATCAAAAATCAAACCGCAGTTATTATTCCGCCGTTTCCTGCTCTTCGGGAACTTCATCCCAGAATCCCATCTTCGAGAACTTGCGGATACGGCGATCAATACGTTCTTCGGGATTTAGTTGCTTCAGTTCCTCCAGTGAGCTGAGGATATGATTTTTCAGGATTTCCGCTGCACCGTCGTAATCCCAGTGCGCGCCCCCGTCCGGTTCCGGAACA
>DASVBM010000392.1:0-7202 GCA_036375835.1 Chitinophagaceae bacterium
TTTGTTCCATCCTTTCTGCCCATTTACTCTTCTTCTTTGGCTCCTTTCGTTTCCTTTCAATCTCGGCCAGTATTTTATCGTGGTCGATGATATAATTCTGGATCATGAACTGCAAACCAAGGGTGATGATATTAGAAACAGTATAATACCAGGTCAGCGCCGACGGCAGTTTATTGAAAATGAACAGCAGCACCACCGGGAAGATATAAGGCATGTATTTGAGTACCGGATTATCCTGTGTGGGCGTCATGCTCAGGTTATAGATCGAAATCATAAAACTGGTTACCACGGCGGTAAGGGTAAAAAGGCTCACATGATCTCCGTAACCCCAGATACTGAAGGGCAGCCTTGCGATCACATCATACTGGGAAAGATCATCCGCCCAGAGGAAGTTCTGCCCCCGGAGTGCCAGGTTGGCATTGAAGAATGAATACAGCGAGAAGAATATCGGGATCTGCAGCAATGCAGGAATACATCCTCCCAAGGGGCTTACGCCGGCTTCGCGGAACAGTTTCATCTGGTCCATCGCGAATGCCTGCTGGTCGCCGCCGTGCTTCTTTTTCAATTCATCCAGTTCAGGCCTTAACACCTTCATCTTCGCACCACTTAAATAACTCTTATACGTAAGCGGGGAAGTGATCAGCCTGATGAACAGGGTGAGCAACGCGATCACCCAGCCGTAATTAAGAATGAAGCCCGCGAAGAAATTGAACACCGGCATGATGATCCACCGGTTAATATATTTCACGAACGAGAAAATGCCCGAGCCAAGGTCAACGATATTCATCATACCGTTATTATAGCTCTTGAGGATCCTGTAATCGTTCGGCCCGTAATACAGCTGGAAGGCCACACTGGTATTGCCGGCGGCAGGAACCTTTACCTGCATATTCGTGCTGGCCGCGAAGAGCGCATGCGATGTGTCATCCTGCTTGGTGTACACCGTTTTCGCGCTTTCAAACTTCAGCTTCGGAATAATCGTGGTGTTGAAGAACTGCTGTTTATAACTGATCCAGTCTGCATTTTCCAGGCTGACGTCCACACCACCCTCGGCGCGCTTAAAATCATAGCTGCCTTCCTCCATATACGAGAGGTTGGTGAGGGTCCGTTCGTAACTGATATCTTTCTGGTGTTGAAGGATTTCAGCCGACCATTCCATATTCAATACGCTCTGCGTGAGCAGGCGATCGGCGCCGGAAAGTTCAACCGTCCAGTCGATCATGTAGTCGCCCGGCCGGATCGTATAGCGGTGGTAGATTGCCCTTCCATCGGATGCGGTAACGGAATAAGTGATTGTCTTGGTTCCATCCGGGTTTGCAGTCACCGGTGCCGCCGTGAAGAACAATTCAGCAGTTGATACCGAGCGGTTGTCGGTGTTAATGCCATACCCCAGCCGCTGCTGCGGGCCACCCAGTATCACATTCGTGGAATCCCAGGATTTAAAATTCTTCAGCTCAACCTGTTTTAAACAGCCGCCTTTGCTGGAGAATGTGACTTTCATAAGGTCATTTTCAACCACCGCGAGTTGTTCGGTGCCCGTAGCCGCAGCCTGGAACCCTCCTGCTGCAGCCACCCGGTTCAAGGAATCCAGCCTTACAGAATCCTGTTTGGCCTGCACAGTATCGATCCGCGGTTGTTTCGCGGCATTGGCACGCGCCGTGGAATCTTCGATCCGCTTCTTTTCGGCCATGTACTCCGACTGCTGTTTGTTGTTGTACCAGAAATACAACATAAACAGCACAAACAACAGCACAAAGCCTATTATCGTATTCTTATCTGTCTTCATTTTTCCCCAATAAAATAGGCGGCAAAGGTATGGAACGGCCGGAGATAGGCAAATGTGTTTGACGGCGCTGAATGCCTGCCGCAGCGCGGCCGTTTTTGGTTAAACAGCTGATAAATTGCCGCCGCTGATATCAATTTCACGGTTTTCCTCGTTACTTTACAGACTCCCGCTTCAACAAATTCCCATTCAACCTCCGGTTGTATTAAAAACTTTTAGCTATGCAGCAAGGTGTATCATTTGCGCAGCGGGAAACCTTTGTGCCTTCCTGGTTTAACCGCTTCCTCTGGTGGTTGGCAACGGCAGAGGAGGAACTGATCCGCGATTGTACAGTGGACCGGAACCGCTATTCCATCATCGGGATGACGGTACTTGGCACCTGGCTCTTTGCCACGCTGGCCTGGACCTATTTCTTCAGTACAGTTGTCGAAAACATATTTACCGCGGTAGCGCTGGGTGTATTCATGGGCGGTATCGTGCTCGGTATCGACCGTGCCCTGATCAAAGGAATCGACAAATACAATAAACGGAAGATCTGGCCTTTCGTTTTCCGCGGCTTACTCGCTTTAACTATCGGGCTGTTCATGGCACAGCCCGCCCTGCTTTACCTGTTTAACAGGGAAGTGCAACTACAGATCTCACTTGATAATGAACAACGCAAGCGTGACAAACGGGTACAACAGGACACCCTGTTTGCTGCCCGGAAAGCATCGCTTTTGAATGACAAACGACAGTTACAGCAGCAACTGGATGCCAAATACGCGGAAGTATCAGTGGCGCGCAGCAGCTTTATTGCCGAAACCGACGGCACCGGCGGCACAGGTAAAGTAGGTGTTGCCGCGGTGGCAAATGCCAAGAAAAGGGAATATGAAAAGCTTGACCAGGAATACCGCGATCTGCAAAACAGCCTGCAACCGCGGATACGGTCCGCCGACAGTTCGATCGCAGCCATCGAACAACAGATACAGCATGAACAAACGGCCTTTAATGCCTTGCTGAATACCGGCTTCCTCACGCGCATCGAGGCGCTGGCGAACCTCATCCGGAACAATACCGCACTCAAGTATCGATATTACCTGCTGGTAGCTATCCTGCTGCTGATTGAACTGATGCCCGTTATCGCGAAAACACTGTTGCCTTCCGGCGTCTACGATGAAAAAGTGAGACTGAGGCAGCAACTCGAAAATGAGATCGCGGAGCGGAATAAGGAAAAGGAATTCCGGTTAAAAGACCTGTACAACCAGCTGGCCTTTGAACAGGACGAGGAGCTCATCCGCGCGTTTTTCGAAGTGTCACAGGTACAACGGAAGCAGAAAGTACAGGATGAACTCCGGGCCTGGAAAGAACGGGGTGGCAGCTTCGACCAGTTCTGGAGCCGGATCAGGAAAGACCTGCTCACAAAACAGGAGCCCTGATTTATCGCGAAAAGTGGAACACAGATCGAGATGGTTTAACCTGCCATGCTGCTTCCGAAACCTTATCCAAGTGCCACATCCAGCACCATCATCACCAGGAATCCCCCGATGAATCCCAGCACGGACACATCGGTGTATTTGTCCCGTTGCGTTTCGGGTATCACCTCTTCGACTACCACATAGATCATCGCGCCGGCAGCAAATGCCAGCGCAAACGGCAGTACCGGCTGCATATAGATTACTGCCAGTGCCCCGATAACGCCTGCAACCGGCTCAACGATCGCGGACAGCTGACCATAAAAGAAACTCCTGCTGCGGCTCACTCCATGGCGCCGCAGGGGCATGCTCACCGCGATTCCCTCCGGGAAGTTCTGGATACCAATACCCATCGCCAGCGCAATCGCGCCGCCTACCGTGGCTTCCGTCATTCCCTCCGCAGCAGCCCCGAACAAGACCCCTACCGCCAGCCCTTCCGGAATGTTATGAAGCGTAATGGCCAGGATGAGCAGCGTGGTGCGGTGCAACTTCGTTTTCACCCCTTCTTTTTCTTCAATACCGAAGTTGATATGCAGGTGCGGCGTGTAACGGTCCAGACTGAAAATGAATAACGCCCCTGCCAGGAAACCGGTTGCGGCCGGCATCCATTTCATTGAGGGATAAAGGTGTTCACTCATTTCTATCGCGGGATTGAGCAGGCTCCAGAAACTGGCAGCCACCATCACTCCGCCGGTGAATCCGAGCATACCATCCAGCACACCGCGATGCATGGTTTTAAAAAAGAATACCAGTGAGGCACCTGTGGCAGTGACCAGCCAGGTAAACACGGTGGCAATTAAAGCAGACCAGATCGGCCCGATTTGAATAAAAAACTGTTCAACCTGTTCCATCTACATTCGTTTTACAAATAAAGCCTGTGCGAGTTGCTGGCTGAGCGTAAGTGCGGGATGGCCCTTTATTTTTATCTCGATGGAGTGGTCAAATGAAAAATGCTTCTTCACCTCCAGTACCGTTCCGATCCCTATGTTCTTGTGCCGGAGCAGTTCCAGTAGTTCGGTGGACTGGCTGCCTACCGAAACGATCTCTGCGGCTTCGTTCAGCGGAAGGTCAATCAGGTTGATCATCTTTTGAGCGGCCATACGGCCCGAACTGTCCGGGATGGGATCACCGTGGGGATCAAACTTCGGATAATCGAGATAAGCGTCCAGTTTGTCCACCAGTTTCCTGGAACTGATGTGCTCGAGTTCTTCTGCCACCTCGTGTACTTCATCCCAGCCGAACTGTAATTTCTCAACCAGGAAGTATTCCCAGAGCCGGTGCCGGCGCACAATTGACAATGCGATCTTCCTGCCCTCTGCGCTAAGCCGGAACCCCTGGTATTTCTCGTAATTCAGCAGTTTTTTCGCCTTCAGCTTCTTGAGCATATCGGTAACAGAAGCGGCACGGGTTTTCAGCTCCGCAGCAAGTTCGTTGGTGGTTACGTTTCCATCTGCCTGCTGCAGGTGATAAATGGCCTTGATGTAATTTTCTTCGGCAATAGAAAAATTCATTCCTGCTTAAAATATAATTTAGGCAAATCTAAAAAATAAATCCGTTCCCAAAACCGCGAACCTGCTTTTGCCTTTATTTTTACCAAAACTTCTCTATGGCCAAATGGGTGGGTCTGTTCCTCCTGGTGATCTTTTGCTCCTGCGGCGACGATAAGGTTTCCCTTTCCGGAGATGCTCCGGTAGACGCTGAGGACTTTGTTGCCGCGTTTAATGACTTCAAAACACCAAAAACGATTTACGACAGTTCGCTCCGCCGGCTTGGTGATACAACCGTGATCAGCACCACCGTATTTTCGCAATTCGTTCCGGATACGGCGCTGGCCGGGTTCACACCGGGTGAGAAGAAAACAATCATTACCACTGTTGGAAAAATCCGCTCCGAAGAAGAGCAATACCTGTTAGCCAAATTCACACAGGGAAAAAATGCCGCGCTGGGTGTTTTTGTCTTTGACCTGCAGAATAAATACCTGGCTTCAAAAGAACTCCTCACCAATCACGGCTCCGGCGGCTATTCCCGCTTCGTGAGCATCAACCGTGAACCTACTTTCATCATTGGAAGGGAGAAAGCGCTGAAGGATAACCAGCAGCTTTATACAAAAACCGGTTACGCTTTCACCCGTGACGTTGGATTCATGGTAGTCGTGAACGATTCCAACGAGGACACGAAAAAAACCGATTCCATTATCAACCCGATCGACACATTTCCACGTCTCAACAAATACAGCGGTGACTATATCAAAGACAGGAAAAACTTTATTTCGATCAGGGACGGCCGTAACCCGAATACCTATTTATTCTTTGTACACTTTGAAAAAAACAAAGGTGAGTGTGTGGGTGAGTTGAAAGCTGAAATGACGATGCGCGACGCCACCACCGCACAGTATACTGCCGCCGGCGATCCCTGCGTGATCAATTTCAGTTTCTCCGGCTCACAGGTTAAGATGAAGGAAGAAGGAAGCTGCGGAAACCATCGCGGTATCAAATGCTTCTTCGACGATCGTTACACAAAAAAGAAGGAAGGGAAACCAAGACAAAAGAAAAAGTAGTGGTCATAACCTTCCCCATTACCCGGATCGCATTCACCCGGTGATGCTGCAGTCGGTAGCCGGAAGCCGCGCAGATGTTAACCTCCCTGAAAACGAAACGGAGCATGGCTCCTCAGCACCAAAATTGATAAAGAGAAACAACCCGGTAGGGATTAGAATTGTGTAAAAAGTACATGTTATTGCATTTAGGTATAAATTGCGGCGGCTAATACAGAACTATGAATTTCAGACATTATAACGTTCCATTCCAGACGGCAGAAGAATACTCGAAAAAGGTGGCATATTTCTCAATGGAATTTGCGATACACCAGCCATTGAAGATATACAGCGGCGGCCTGGGATTCCTGGCAGGATCACACCTGCGAAGCGCTTACGAATTAAGACAAAACCTCATAGGTATCGGCATATTGTGGAAGTATGGTTATTACGACCAGGCAAGAAACCAGGACCAGACACTGCAGGTGACCTTCATGGAGAAGTTTTATTCGTTTATCGAAGACACGGGAATAAAGTTCCAGATCTCCATTCACGAACACCCGGTATGGGTAAAGGTTTACTATCTCAATCCCGAAACCTTTAAAACCGCTCCCCTCTTCCTGCTGAGCACCGACCTTCCGGAGAACGACTACGTTTCGCAGACCATCACCCATCATCTGTATGATGCAAATGTTGCAACCAAGGTGGCACAGTTTATCCTGCTGGGTGTAGGAGGCGCGAAGATGCTGGATGAGATCGGATTCAACCCCGACGTCTATCACCTGAACGAAGCACATGGTGTTTCAGCGGCTTTCTACCTGCTGAATAAATTCAAAAGCGTTGAAAAAGTAAAGGAACACCTGGTATTCACTACCCATACACCAGAGGAAGCAGGCAACGAGAAACATGATATCTACCTCTGCCAGAAAATGAGCTATTTCTGTGGCCTCAGTATAGACGAAGTGCGGAGGCTTACCGGCATCACCGACGACCAGTTCAACCACTCACTCGCGGCCCTTCGTTTCGCCAGGCTGTCAAACGGGGTTTCCCGGCTGCACGGCGAAGTGAGCAGGCTGATGTGGAGTAAATACGAAGGCATTTGTCCCATCCGCCACGTAACCAACGCGCAGAACTGGCGGTACTGGGCGGATAAACAGCTTTACCGTTTCATGGAAGAAGGGAATGACTGGGCTTTCGATGACCGTAAAAAACACCTCAAGCGCCGTGCTTTTGAAATCGTGGCCGACCAGACTGGGAAACTTTTTGATCCGAACGTACTCACGATTGTATGGGCCCGCAGGTTCGCCGGTTATAAACGTGCCGATTTTCTGACACAGGATATGGAGCAGTTTGAAAAGATGCTGGCCGATACCAAACACCCGGTACAGATCATCTGGGCGGGCAAACCTTACCCGGTTGATTACCCCGCCATTTC